>JBCDKV010000309.1:0-6186 GCA_038746215.1 Bacteroidota bacterium
AAATCGCGCAACGGGAATCAGGAAAATGGGTGAGTCTAAGTAATAGAAATCTAAAACGAGCAGGAGAAATACGAAGTCCCTCTCATACGCCCTTTGCTGAAATATTTGCTGCGTTGGGCTGGATGGGTCTCATCTGGGACGATAAGCTAGAGCGGCGTCCAAAGTCTTATTGTTTCCCTTATAAAGCAGCTTGTATCACCGATTTGGGTAAAGTAATGCTAGCAAAATTGTTAGAAGCAAGATTGGATTTTGATTGGAACGAACTAGACCCTTACTACGATCCTAAAATTATAAGAAAAATTATAGCCGTCCGTCAGCAACAAGCCGCAGAAGCAAAAGCCATGGGCATCCAATATCCACCACTTTTTTCATACGATTGGGGGACTGTGGAAATACCCGATGAGCCAAAAGAGAAGTTTATAGACGCTTTTCTACCCCTCTTGTCAACGACTTCGCCAGTACGATCGTGGTATCCCTTGAAACGTCCTTTTGTAGCAGGACAATACCAGTTTAAAGTCGCGCTCAGCAAAGACCTATACCGAATCATCGCCTTAGATGCGAACCAAAACTTAGAGGATTTACACCTCGCCATCCAAGCCGTTTACCATTTTAATAACGACCATCTGTATAGTTTTTACTTATCAGGAAAGTATGATGATAACAATGTCTATGTTGATAGTCGCGCAAATCTGGATGGCATACCTGCTCTGGCAGTTGACATTGGAGAAATCGGTCTCTACGAGGGCAAGGCATTTGTCTATGTATTTGACTTTGGCGACAATTGGGAGTTTGATATTACGGTATTGAACATCAGCAAAGCGTCCAAGTCACTCCAAGGATTTGAACTACTAGCATCCGTTGGAGAAAGCCCTGAGCAATATCCTTCTTACGAGGAGGATGAATGATAGTTTGTACAGTTGTCAAGCATCGAATGTTATTTTTGTTCGCATTTCAAAAGTGCCGATTATTTGAGTAAAACTACTTACTATTGCTCTGAATATCTCATTCAATATATTGATTCATGGGAAGCAAAAAAAAGAAAAGTCATAGAGTACGCATCCAAGCACAGGGAGGTAAGGAGCAAATAGAGAAAAGTGTATCTCTGAATAAAGACGAGCCAATTACAAAAGAAGAAGGCTTGTCCTTACTAGAAGAACTTAAAGGAATGCTTTCAAAAAATGAAAAAGAACAACGCGAAAAACAGTTGGAAGCGGCTAAGCGTTTTATAGAAAATGCAGAAGGTGTAGACGCTCCTTTGAAAATTCCTTTTAGAAATAGAAAAACAAAAGATACAAGAATTGATATTGAGGTAAATGCAGGAACTGCTTTCGTTTGCATGATGTTAATAGTTTTGGTATATTTCCTTTTGGCTGGATAAAATATGAGTATGTTAGTTTCAATAGATAATTACAGTAATTTCCTTGAAGATGCTATAATCTATGATGCTTGTCAAAGTTTCTGGCAAGACATTATCAACGAATTTTCTTTGCTACACGGATTTTACAGTAAGCCATATATAAACGTCTATTTCAAGAACGGAAAGAAGAATAGGAGCGGTAATCCTATACTATCGACAATGATAGAAAGCAAAAACAGAGGACTGCGCATCGTTCAAACTACGGCAGCAGAAGCTCAAGAAAATTATATTTCAGCCTACTTTGATACTTTCCAATTTGAAGGCTACGATGAAGATTTAAATGAATTGGTTATTGACTTAGTACTTTCCGAAGAAACTAAAGTAAAGGCAGCAGAGTGGATTAAAGCATGGTTGGTCGAGGAGATTAGTAAGGAAGAATTGGATATTATTATTGAAAGAGAGATGGTTTTAGTTGAATGACCTAAGATACTTCCAAACATCGTATTCATACCATCATTTATTGCACAACAATCTGATATGTTTATCTGGATCGCAAGAGTAGTTGACGCTTTAGCCTCAAACTGCTAATTTTTACTTCATAAAATTAGCAATTTGCCCCCCCTTTTGTTACGAGAGTTGATAAGCTTATCTCATAATCAAAGCAATAGCCAAAATCATCACATACCTTCACATTGAGCAGCATATGAATATAAAAGTTTGCGGATTAAAATCAGAAGACAATATCAACGCCTTAAAACAGCTAGACCTTGACTGGATGGGCTTTATCTTTTACGAAAAATCGCCTAGAGATGTCAGCGAAGAAGCACATTTGAAGACGGCTTTATTGGACGAAAACTGGCAATCGGACATCAAAAAAGTCGGCGTTTTCGTCAATATGCGTATTCACGATATACTGCACTACGTCCACGACTATCACCTAGACTTTGTGCAACTTCACGGCAACGAACGTCCAGAATATTGCCGAGAATTGAATAACCTCTGGAGCATGAGCAGCATGAGAAAAGCAAAGATCATCAAAGCCTTTTCTATTGGGGCAGCGGAAGATTTTGAACACGTACAACAATACGAGCGACACTGCGCCTACTTTCTCTTTGATACCAAAGGCGAAGCACCTGGCGGTAATGGTGTTACCTTCGATTGGAAGCTCTTGGATCATTATCAAGGCATCACGCCCTTCCTGCTGAGTGGTGGTATCAGTGAAGCGGAAGTGCCTGCCATCAAAAAACTCACAGCACCGCAGCTATTTGGCGTAGACATCAACAGCAAATTTGAGCAAGCACCTACCATAAAAGATGTCAAGCGTATACAGCACTTCATACAAATGTTAAAAAATTAAATGTGAATAATACCCCAGTCGGGGTAATTTTGACTTACCTACCAAGTTTCTTCATAGTTTACAGAAAAATAATATGTCTTTAACCTTTTATGTATTATTTTTGTGGCATTAGACAATAGTTGCCATAACAAACTTAGGAATGGTACATAAATAAGTTACAAATTTTGAACAGGCTATTTTGGTCTTAGTTTTTGCTTTAATGAAGAATAATTGTTGATACTTTGACTGAATTAAAGTAGAAAATAGGGATGAATGAGCAATCCCAAAGGGTGAAAGTTAAAACACTTTCAAGCGAATGAACCGTTAGCGGACGGGATGCAAGTCATTCAAAATTGTAAATTCATTTGTGTAACATTCCTTACACCTTCAGTGCTAAGTAGTTGCAAATCCACGTGGTTTGTGCAATGATAGAGTCGTTCTAATCAATTGGGAGTGAAAAGCTACTTATGTACGTCAAAGTCTTTTGTTATCAACAGCCGTGCCAACGGCATTCTTTTATTTGCATATACGATACTTTCCCTTCCATAATTTATTGTGATTTTAAAATAGGACTATACAAAGTCTTATTTCCCTTAACATTTCACTCAGGCATAGTTCGAGTTAATGTCAAGAAATGGTGCAACAAGTATGCTTAGTAATTTTCTTCGGACGGAAACATAAGGCATACTTGTTGCGCGATCTCGATAGCTCCACTAAGCTTTATTTCAAGTATTTCTCAAAACTCGTACACCTTGATTTTAAACATTCGATTCAAGCCTGAATCGTAACAAATAGTAAACACTACATATATGCAAATTTTTTACAAAATCCGACCTAGGCTTTTATCACTTTTCCTTTTCTTTTTTGCGATTTGCTATGCACAAGCTCAGCAAGTTGTCATTTATGATGCTGATTTTAGTGGAAACGAAACAAGTGGAGGGGCTTCGGGAGAAGTAGGCGGCGGCTGGAGCGCTTCTGGAACGGACGGCTGCAACGATGATGGAATCTTTCGTGCTAATGGAACCAGCTTTGAAATAAATGACTACGAAGGTTCTGGCTGCGTAGACGGCTTCCAAGGCGGTTCAGCTAATAATACTTGGACTACTGGACCAGTAAATATTCGTAATTATATCAACGTCAGTGTGCTAGTAGAGGTAAGTGGAACAGACACAGGCAATGGTTTTGATAATGTGCCTAGTGATTGTTCTGGTTTTAACGACAGGAGATGCTACGACGAATTTCGGGTGCGCGTATCGGGTGCTGCGAGTGATAGCGAGAATTTCGGACGTAGAATAAACGGTAGGAGAAATTTTCAATTTATTTATGACGAAGTAGCAGGTGTATGCGGCGACAATATAACGATTACCATTACTGCGGGCAATCAGAGTCAAGCAGAAACCTTTTTCATTGATCGAGTTACCATTTTTGGAGAAAGAGGAAACCGCCCTACCACCCTACGAAGTGAGATCGACGTATGCGAAGGCGATAACGCACTACTACAGATCGCTAATGCTTCTGGTCCTTCGGAGGTTATCTGGCTCGATCCCGATGGAGATGAAATAGCTGCCTGTAGAAATGCGCTTGTTTGTCCGATTAGGCAGGCACGAACAGAGGATCAAGGACCTTACCTTGCGCAAATCCTCGACCCAAATTCTGGTTGCTTTGAGCCATTAGAACTAGAATTTGAACTTTTTGTGCTGCCCAGTCTACCCCAAACACCACGCCTCAATATTTCGAATGAGGTCGCTTGCCGAGGACAAAATATCAATCTGACGGCAACACCCGTAGGTAACTTTGAGTATGTTTGGGTCGGTCCTGACGGTAGTGAAATCACTGCCTGTCGCAACCAACGCATCTGCCGATTGAACAATGTGGATGCCAGCGATCAGGGTGCTTACTTAGTGCAAGTAGCTGACCCCGATTCGGGTCCTTGCGCGCTGGGAGAGGCTCAAAACTTCCTCATCGTCAGCGATGGACCTGGCAGGGTGAGCGCAGAACCCAATCCTTTCTGTGCTGGACAAACTGCTACCATCAATGTGAACGTCCAGAATCAGGGGAATTTTAATTATACGTGGATTAGAGCCAGTGACAATCAGGAATTTCCTGCGAATGCCGATGGTTCTTTGACCATAGACGATATAGAGGAAAGCGATGAAGGATTGTATCTGCTCATCGTTTCCAACGAAGATGGCACTTGCGCTAGCGAAGTCAACGATGGAGATGGCGTGGTAGTCATTGTCAATGAAGGCTTGGAAAAACCAGAAATTCAGGTAGCAGGAAATATATGCGAAGGTCTTCCAAGCTTACGCGTCGATGCCAGTCCAGATCAATTGGTGCTTTGGTTCGACGAAAACAATAACGAAGTAGCAGAGGGTACGAACACTTATCGCCCCACCAGCGAAGGCAACTATTACGCAGCGATCATCGATCCCGTTTCCCTTTGTGCCAGCCCCGATAGTGACTTATTTTTTGCCGAAGAAGCCGAAGAAATTGTAGCTACCATCAGTGCTACAGATACGCAAGTTTGTCCAGACCAAACTACTTCCTTGACCGCATCGGGAGGAACACAATATCTGTGGAGTACAGGCGCGACGACAGCGAGTATCAGTGTCACTAGTGGAGACTATACCGTCACGGTGAGCAATGGCAACGGCTGCGAAGCTATGGCTAGCCTAGCGGTTACCGAATTCGCTGATTTTGAAGTTAATATTGCAGGGGCAGCAGAAGTTTGTGCAGGTGAAAATAGTACTTTGACGGCAAGCGGTGGCGCAAGCTATCGTTGGTCAAGCGGGCAAACCAGCCCAACCATAGTCGTAGGCGCAGGCGAATACAGTGTGACCGTGACCAGTGCAAACGGCTGCGAAAAAGTAGGCACCTACAGCGTCAGCGAATTTGCTGATTTTGAAGTCAATATTGTAGGTGCAACAGAAGTTTGTGCAGGTGAAAATAGCACTTTGACAGCAAGCGGTGGCGCAAGCTATCGTTGGTCGAGCGGACAAACCAGTCCAACTATCGTCGTTGGCGCAGGCGAATACAGCGTGACCGTGACCAGTGCCAACGGCTGCGAAAAAGCGGACACTTACAGCGTCAGCGAATTTGCTGATTTTGAAGTTAATATTGCAGGTGCAGCAGAAGTTTGTGTAGGTGAAAATAGCACTTTGACAGCAAGCGGCGGTGCAAGCTATCGTTGGTCGAGTGGACAAACTAGCCCAACCATCGTGGTGGGCGCAGGTGAATACAGCGTGACCGTGACCAGTGCCAACGGCTGCGAAAAAGTAGACACTTATAGTGTAAGCGAATTTGCCGATTTTGAAGTTGATATTGTTGGTGCGGAAGAAGTTTGTGTAGGCGAAAACAGTACTTTGACAGCAAGTGGTGGTGCGAGCTATCAGTGGTCGAGCGGACAAACCAGCCCAACCATCGTCGTTGGCGCAGGCGAATACAGCGTGACCGTGACCAGTGCCAACGGCTGCGAAAAAGTAGACACCTATAG
>JBCDKV010000310.1:0-6172 GCA_038746215.1 Bacteroidota bacterium
ATTTCTGTCCGAAGGGCCTTTTGAAAACGGAATGAAAAACGAAGTTTTTCATTCCGTTTTCAAAAAAGAAAGAATGTAAATTTATTTCTTAGCCATTACTTAGTGGGTTATTTTGCCCCAATGTCCAGTAGTCTACCCAAAAAACTTATCAGACGAATCAACTTTTTACCAACCTATTTCTGACACCCATTTTTTTTAAGAAATCGAACATATCGACATTGATGAAAAGCACGCCAGTCAGCATGACCAGAGCTGCAATCATAGATTGAACGGTAATCATTTCGCCACCAAGCCACCAGCCTAGAAACATAGCAACGATTGGGTTGACGTAAGTAGAAGTAGCTACTTTTTCTGGTGAAATTCGTTGGAGTAGATAATTGAAGGAAGAGAAACCAATAATAGAACCAAAAATCACTAAAAATAAGATGGCAAACACAGCAGATTGATTCACATCAACCAGCTCGAAACCTTTGTAATCGCCTATGAATAAGCTGAACAAAAAGAGGGATAAACTACCTGCTAGCATCTGTATCGAAGCATTTTGTGCTTGTCCTTTTGGCATATCTGCTTTCTTGATATAGACAGAACTGTAACCCCATGCGAACATGCTCATGATGACTGCTAATATACCCCACCAACTATTTTTAGCATCGGTCACATAGTTTTGTGTCACTAGCAAATACATACCTAGCATACCTAAGAAGATGCCCAAATAGCTACTCGCGGCGGGTGGTTTTTTCAGCATTACCCATACCAGCAGCATTGTGAGTAAAGGCTGAGCGGAAATGATGAGGGCAACGATGCCAGAGTCCACATACTGTAAAGCCCAAGCTACACTACCCGTACCAACGCCTAAGAAGAGCGTCCCTACCAAGGCAGCGTTACCGATTTGTTTGAAAGAAGGGAGTGGTGGTTGCCAAAAGATGCGAGTGAAAGTCAGCAGAATAACACCTGCGATCACAAATCGAATGCCCCCCATCAAGAACGGCGGAATAGACTGTACCGCAATCTTCACTGCCAGATAGGTTGATCCCCAAAAAATATATATGCTAGCAAAGGAAGCATAAATTAGTAAGCGTTCTGTGCCTTTGTATTTCATGTGTGTGTATTGTGCATGGAAGTGGAGACCATCATAGCGGAGGTGTCAACAACTTACTTCCTAGCATTCCATTTCACTTCTTCTACTTGGAGCGTTTTGGCTTGAAACCGAGCAAGCGTAAAGAGATAGTCGGATAGTCGGTTAAGGTATCGAATCAAAATACCTTCTACTTTAGATTCTTGCTGCAAAGCGATCACCATTCGTTCTGCTCTTCTGCAAACACAGCGCGCAATGTGGCAAAAAGAAACCGTTGAGTGTCCACCAGGTAAGATAAAATGTCTAAGTGGAGCGAGCGTTTCGTCCATTTCGTCCATTGCTTGTTCTAGTGCAAGCACGTCCGACTCCAACACATCGGGTACTAGCATGTCTTTATCGGGATCGCTTGCCAAATTAGAACCAATCGTGAATAAACGATCCTGTATGGCTTTGAGTTGCTTTTGCGTACTTGTGGTTTCTATCAAATCTCGAAGCATGCCAATGTAAGCGTTCAATTCATCGACCGTCCCGTATGCTTCGATACGGATGTGACTCTTGGGTAAGCGTTTGCCACCAAATAGTCCCGTCTCTCCAAGATCGCCTGTTTTTGTGTATATTTTAAATGCCATAATTTATGAATGAGCTTTCATTTAGTAACAACCCTCAAAATGTAGGGCATGAGTAAAATCATGCAAGCGTGTAATTGTTTAAAAAAGTTGAGTAAGTTTATACGCTTACTTGTATTACCTCTTGAAAACAAAACGAAAAATGAATTTTTCATTTTGTTTTCAGGAGTTCTTTCGGACAGCAATGAGGTTGTTTTTGATGGATTTTTTCCTGAAAATCATCAAAAATAACCTCATTTCTGTCCAAAAAAGGTCACCCAAATTGCTAATTTTTGTTGAGGGCTGTACGAAGTCCTGTTTCTTCTTAACATCTTACTCAGAAGCAGCCTGAGTTAATGGAAGAAAATCACGCAGCAAATATGCTCAGGACTCGTTCCAAGTCTTGCTCAAAACTTCGTACACGCCTGTTTTATAAATCAAAAAATCACCCATTAGCAAAACAAAAAAGCGTTAAAAATCAATGATCTTTAACGCTTCGTCAATTGGAACGTGCTTCAAATTGAACTACTTGTCAGAACTCTGACCGTCCAAGACTACAACTTCACAACTTTCTGCTCTGAAACAATTGCGTTTTCTCCGATGAGTTGTACTTGATATTGTCCTTTGGCTAGGTTTGCGCCGAACTGAATGGTATCGTCTGTATTAACAAGGCGCTCTTCTACGATTTGTCCCAACTGATTGACAACTCGTAGCGTCAGTATCGTTGCTTCGATATTGTCCAGTTCCAAATTGAAGTAATCATTCGCACCGCTTGGATTTGGATAGATGTTTGTCTTTACGTCATTCGTGGTCAAAGCAG
Organism: Bacteroidota bacterium; assembly: GCA_038746215.1. Lineage (GTDB taxonomy): Bacteria > Bacteroidota > Bacteroidia > Chitinophagales > Saprospiraceae > JAAUTG01. The sequence continues at coordinate 2,501 of JBCDKV010000310.1, forward strand.
AGCGTCCCGTATTACCACCATTGGCGTTGCTGCCGTATACGTAGATTCTCTTGTATAAAAACGTTCGATTGTTCCGACTAAAATCATCCCCGTCGTAATTGCTTCCATTTCTGCTGACAATTGCACCTACATAGTACCAGCCCGAAGGTGTATTGCTAGGAATATAGGTATTGTAATTATGACGACTATGGCTTTCTGCGTTAAAGGTATTCCAGTACCAATAGCCGCCCATTTGCCGATCAGAAGTAGTGATATTCTTGTTGCTTGATAAGAAAAAGCGTACGCGTACATTACTGGTGTTGTACTTACTCATATTTTCTACCACAAAATTTCTAATGGCAATAGACTGCCCTGCGCTGTAGTAAGTTTTATCCGTCGTTGCATTCTTCAAGCCATCCCTAGCATAATAAGACTCGCAGCCCAAATCGCGGATGTTGGGAACTGTTTTCTGATCCTTATAAGCCCGACGAACGAGGTGCGCATCCACCGAATGAATACCCCAACCGTCTTCTACCACATTAGAGTAGTAAGCGTGCATAACAGAAAGTCTATCGTAATCGTAAGTTTCTTCGTAGGTCTTTCTTTGATAACCCCAGCAGTGCCCCAATTCGTGCATGGTCACAGGCAGTAGATTAATAACGTCAAAGTTGCCCAATGAATGTCCAAAATCACTTGTCCAACTGTAAGCAGGATTGTAAATAACATCTGTTTCTGTAATGCGACGACAACCGCTGCCACTCCAAGAAATGCAATAAGCTAGTGCTCCGTCCCAGTCAAATCCATAGACATCGTTCAGGGTCTTGTTGTTCCACCAGCCAGCGAACTCATTTTCGCCATTGCTAGAATTAATATTACCGTCACTACTAACATAACGAAACATATCCATGTATTTGTTCCAAGCCCACATCGCATTGTCATTGATCGTGAATCCCCACCAGCTACTGGGTAATTGCTCCATCACAATGTTCAAGTCCTGTACACCGCACCATCCCAGAGTGCCACCTTTTTCAAGTTGGTTGTGTTCGGCGGGCTTCGATGTTTTTTCATTGGGATCGTAGAGCGGTGTTAGGGTTTCCAAATCTATGGCTTTGCCGTCCTTAGTATGGAATTTCCCTTTCGTACCGTAGCGTAATCTAGGCTGTTCTACCTTTGCTTTCAAGGCTTCTTCTAAGATAAATTGCTTAAATGCTTTCAGCGTGACAGCTTGGCCTAGGTTTGCTTCGTCAATAGGCAAACTTGCTGAGTCCGCAGGGTCGGAAGCAGTGGGAACAGTCATAAAGCGATGCTCGTCTTTTTCCTGTTCACGATAAATGATTTTACCGCCAAGAATTTGCTCCACCGCAGCATCACTGAAGGTCAAATCTTCGGTATCAAGCCCCAAAATAGCACGCTGACTGGCATTCAGAACATACTCAGTAGCTTCATGCTCGTCTTTCAAGATTTTGAAAATTGCTTGATCGCCACCTACCAAAGGATTGGCGTAGGTCTTGCCATCATTTTTGACGAAGATGAGGTAGCGACTGCCCATTTCAAAGTGTGGCATATTACTGATGTACATTTGAACATCATCTACCGTTCCACCCGCGTGGCGAAGTGTAAATGCTCCTTTAATAGCTTGGCTGAATTTATCCTTCGCATGAATCAACTCTACTTCTTTGAAATGAATATTCGTAAAAATAGACCGTTGTTCCTCCGTGAATTGGCTTTTTTGGTAATCTGCCGTACCAATCAAAATAGCATCTGCCTTTTGAGCAATTTCTGCTATGCTGACTGTTCTGTGGTGTGCTTTGGCTTCTTTGGCGTAAAAGCACGTAAGGATTAGGATTGAAAAAATGATTAATTTGTCCATCATAATTTTTTTAGTGGTTTAAACAAATGATTAGCTAGGCTTAGAGCTTGTTTATAGCAGGATTGAACTGTAAATCAGTAGTTTACGGTTCTGGCGAAGAAAATAATAGTGACTTTATCGAGATAAACGAGCGATTATTTTCAAAGTCAAATTCGTAAAAGATTGGTTTACAGGAAGATAGTACTCCAAACATGCTCTTAGAATCGCATGACTGCAATGCCGTTCCCCGTATACTTTTCTTTTGATGATGAAAAGGTGAAAAGCGTTCCGTGATATACGTTTTTTTGGACACGGAAGTAGCTCGAAAACGAAGATCAACAGACCTGTTTTCATAGCCTAACTAAAGGTAAATAATAAGAATTGGTGGTACTAGATGAGCAAAAAGTAGTAGTGCTTGCTTGTGGTGTAAAGCAAACAGTTGTTAAGTAACCAACACAACAGAACTGTTGTGTAGAGTTCTTGAACGTTTAATATGTAATGATTGAAAATGTAAGAATGGTAAGATGCTTTGGCTTTTTTCTGTTTTGGATGTTAGGTAAAATCTATACATGTTGAGTTTGATTTTGGATGATTAATGACACAAAGGTAACGGAATTATTCACTCAGCGCAATAGGCAGTTACGGAAAAAATAAATATTCTTTCACAAAGCATTGATTATCAGCGAATAGTGATAGTGTGTTTTTTAGGTTTAGTAATGCTCACTTTGGAAACTTGGGCTTAGCTGTTAGTCAATAACTTCCTGTTACTGGATAATTTTTCACAATATTTAAGCAAAAATTCTCTACGGGTGCGATGAGAAGTGCTTTGTAAATATTAGCTTGAATAACGACTTAATCACTTTCCAGAATCGCTCTGACTTCATCCTCCGTCATTTGTGCCAATTCCGCAATCACAGATGGACTTTGTCCTATGGCGTATAGATTTCTAATCAACTGATATTTCGACTGTTTTTCCTGCTCTGCACGTTGTTTTTCTTGCTCTGCACGTTGTTTTTCCTGTTCCGCCCGCTGTTTTTCTTGCTCTGCACGTTGCTTTTCTTGTTCCGCACGCTGTTTTTCTTGTTCGGCTCTTTGCTTTTCCTGCTCCGCTTCCTTTTTAGCTGCTTCGATGATCGCGTCTTTCTTATTGAACTCATCAATTACCTCATCCTCCATATCCATGTCTTCCTCTATTTTAGGAGACTGGAGTGCTTTGTTCAGCCTCCTAACTACCGAACGATAACGTTCAGGAAAATCTTCTTCATCCAGCGCCAAAACATGCCCCTTTGCATCTACTCGCTGTGACTGATCGAAGATACTCAAAAATTGTTCTAGTGTTGTTCTTCGACTCCCTTTCAGGTAGGGGACTTGTATCACAATAGAATCGTGGGTCAGGGCTTCAATGAAAGGATGCGATTCCTCAATGACATCCTGTGTGGCGGCGTCTATGTAAGTTCGATTAATTCGGATGACGGGACTTTTTCGTTCCATAAAAGCATCGCCAAGGATGTATATCGGATAGATAGGTAGCGCGACTTTATTTTCGTCTATATTTTCTGGATTCTGATATTGTTTGCCCAAGTAGCGACGAAAGCGCATGGTTTGGTAGTAATACTTGGCTTTTTGTAATTCTATGATAATGATTTTTTCTTTACCATCTGCTTGTTTGATTTTAGCACTAAAATCCATTCTGATGACTGTAATGCTATCACCATCTCCGATTTTTCGGCTGTAAGCCGTCGGGCGAAAGACCAAGTCTACAATCTCTTCACCAATGATGGCAGATAGGAACAACTTTGCTACTTTGTTGTCTTCCATCAAATAGCGAAATACTACATCGTATA
>JBCDKV010000311.1:0-6161 GCA_038746215.1 Bacteroidota bacterium
GCGTCAGGGCTTCTTTCAGCCCCTCGGATATGTTTGCATGCCGAGCAAATAAAAAAAGGAGTTATGAAAATTAATTCATAACTCCTTGATAATCAGTGTCGGGGTGGCAGGATTCGAACCTGCGACCCCCTGCTCCCAAAGCAGGTGCGCTAACCGGACTGCGCTACACCCCGAATATTTTTTAGTTTGGTTGGGAAAGCTCGAGAAATGACGCTTTTTGATGCTTTTCCGAAATGGAATGCAAATGTATAACGCTTCTTTCATATTTCCAACCTTTACTACGGAAAAACTTTACTTTTAGTTCCCAGAGCATCGCTAAAGATGCAGACTTTCTCTGCCCGTCGAATCATTTACTTAGCAGACAGGGCTTCTGTCAGCCCGTCGCCGATGAGGTTGAAAACGGTCACGGTAATGAAAATCGCAACGCCTGGAAAGATAGCGAGCCACCAAGCATCGAAATCACGCCTTGCCATATTGAGCATCGCCCCCCAACTGACGGTATCAGGATCAACGCCGATGCCCAAGAAGGATAGGGCAGCTTCGGCTAAAATGGCAGCAGCAACACCGAAAGCAATCGTGATGAGGGCAGGCGATAAGGCGTTTGGGATAGCGTGGCGCAAAAAAGTGTAGCGTTCTTCGAAGCCCAAAGCGCGCGCCGCCTGAATATATTCGAGTTGTCTGATGCGTAGCAGTTCCGCTCTGACAAAACGCGCAATACCAGTCCAACTCAGCAAACCAAGGATGAGCATGACGTATAGCACGGAGGGCTTTTTGATGACGGCAACGCTAGCTAAAATGAGGAGTAGGGCTGGCACACTATTAAAAATTTCGATGAGCCGCATGACACTAATATCGGTCGGGAAAGCTAGCTGTTTTTGAAAGAATGGAAGTCGAGCAAAGAGTCGACCTAGCAATGAAAATATCGCTAAAATGCTTATAAATAGGAGCAAACTAATGAGCAGTTCGCCGAGTAGATGGTCTTCCGCTTCTTGCAGGATGAAAGCTCGACTGATGAAAGCATAAAAAAATGCAGTAAGTAAACCAAGCAGGCTACAGACAATTTGTACGGGTGTGGTTTTGAGGCGATCATCTCCGAAATAGCCCGCTAGCCCACCGAGTAAAATACCAATAAAACCCGCAATAGACATCGCAATGAGTCCGACCAACATCGCAATGCGCGTCCCACCAATCAAGCCCGCCGCCGTATCTCTGCCTAAATTATCAGTGCCCAACCAGTGCCGAAATCGCCAGCTTTCCACTTTTTGGGGGTCGAAGGGACTCACGAGGTTTCGGTGCGCTCGATCTTGGTAATTGGGAGCGTAGGTAATGGGCGGAAAGATGTAAAATTCGTATTGTTTTACGTCCAGCCATTCTTTGGTTCTAAAGTCCCCTTCGTATTCCGCGAAGCCCAAGTCGATGGCGTATTGTTTTAAAATGGGCATCTGCCATTCCGATGCCGTTTTGCAGAGGATGGGTTGGTCGTTGGCTAGGAAGTCTGCGAAAACTGCTACGAAAAGCAAGCCGTATAGGATGCGTAAAGACCAGACTGCCAAACGATTTTTACGAAAATGCTTGCGAACAATTGACCAATAGCTTTGCGCATCCGTACGTTCCGATAGTGCTTGCGCTAGTCTTGCTTGCTTTTTTTTGAATAGCATATGGGTTGGTTCGTTTTTGCTAAATTTTACTTGAAAGCAGTTTGAGTCAATGCCAGAAATTTGTGCAACAGGTATGCTCAGTGAGCCCTTTTGGACTGAAACACAAATTTTTACTGATTTTTTAGGAAAATCAACACCTGTTGATTGAAGAACAAAAATTAGCTGACACTTTCGAGCAAGTTGATAAACTTGTCGTAATTTGCTAAAAATTTTCCAGCACCTATGGGCTACACTATACTACAAATACTACTCATCGTATTGTTTCCCGCACTCTCTATTTGGCTAGTACAGCGACTCCGCATTGGCAGTTGGTTGAGTCCCGTCGTGCTGTGCTATGGCATAGGTATCACAATGGCTAATGTAGGCAATTTTCCGATTCAGACCGATATTTCGACCCAATTTAGTGAAGTCACGATACTTTTTGCGATCCCTTTATTGCTTTATGCGACAGATATTCCTGCGTGGCTTAAATACGCTAGGACTACTTTGCTGTCTTTCGCGCTTTGTGTGCTAGCAGCGATCATTGCGAGTGTTGGGATGGCATTGGTCTATCAAAGCTACTTTGAGCAAACCCCTCGTTACGCTGGCATGATGCTTGGATTGTTCACGGGCGGCGCACCCAATATGCAAGCGGTCGGTATGATGCTGGAAGCAAAAAGTGAGGATTTCGTGCTACTCAATGCCGCAGATATTTTCATTGGAGGCTGCTATTTGCTCTTTCTCACGTCCGTGGCGCATCGTTTTTTCGGAAGATTTTTACCCAATTTTCAGGCGGAACAATACCACTCGACCGAAGAAATAGCAGAACGTAAGCCGAGTCTAGTTTCCTATTTGAGCGCATTTGTTTTAACGATTTTAGTAGTCGCTGCTGCCGTTGGTCTAACGCTATTATTGACGGGTGCATTGAACTCCGTGGTGCTGATTATTTTATTGCTGACTACTTTTGCGATTGGACTTTCTTTTGTCCCCAAGATTCGGCAATTAGGCGGTAGTTTTCAGTTGGGTGAGTATTTTTTGCTGATGTTTTGCGTAGCGATTGGGCTGCTCGCGGATTTTACTTCGATTTGGGAAAAGGGTGGCATGGTTATTTTGTATATGGCGAGCGTCTGGCTGAGTATTGCTTTTTTGCATACTTTGGGTGCTTATTTTTTCCGCATTGATCGCGATACCCTCATGGTTACGGCTACGGCTTGTATTTACGGGCCTGTTTTTGTAGGGCAAGTCGCTAGTGCTATCGGTAATCGCACTTTGGTTTTTTCTGGTATTGCTACGGGCTTGGTTGGCTATGCACTAGGGAATTATTTGGGCTTGGGCTTGGCTTATCTTTTGGAGTGGTACTTTACTGGCGGCGGTTGAAATGTATAGATACGCATCTGTTTTAAAGTGCAATTTCAAAGAGCGATAAAGGCAAAAGCTTTGTTTTTCTGTAACTTCAAATAAATGCATATGATAAACTTGGAATAAAAAAAGTTCGTTTCTTTTTTTGTTGATTCGCTGAGCTGTTAATCCGTTTAATACTATCAATATTTTGCAGTTAAACAGATAAACAAGTATATTCATATGTACACCAATTTGACTGACGACTAAGCACCCGCCAAATAAAAATAATACTGTCCCGCTGTATTTTGCGCAAAATAGATATAGTAGGTACTGGCGTTGCTGGCGAGTACATTGATTTGTCCCGAACCTTCTAGATAGTAAGTTTGCAGATTGCCGTATATGTCATTGGCGTAGACATAACCAGAGATATAATAGTTTTGCAGACCAGGGGTCAAATCTGTGATGCTGAAGTAGTTCCCATTAGGGATTATGGTTTTGTCTCCAATCGTGATGGTTGTCTTTGCACTGTGGACAATAGCAGTGTTACCGATGTAGACGAGGTTGACCGCCGTTGTAGCCGTCGCTTTAGTGTTTGCACCGTAGCCTTGTCGGAGAGCATTTTCTCGATTGGTGGGAAAGCTATAGCCACTGCGGCTGTAATTTTGTTTAATTTGATTGATGGTCGTCTGAAATTCAGATGGACTGACCTCTAGCCTTTGCATGGCGCGACCTGCATATTGATCTGCGGCGGCTTCTGCCCTCATATCACTACCAATTTGATAAGCTAAATGTCCTTCTACGTGATGCCCTATTTCGTGCAAAAGGTAATAAAGTTCTAGCCACTGCGGATTGTCATTCGTGTATATTTGTCGCGCAAATTCAGGATTGTAATTCAAAATGCGCTGTGCACCATTGAAGGCGGCAGCTACTTTGTAGGTACTCGGATTGGAGACAATTTGGAAGTTTCTACTGTGTCCTGTAGCCCGCAGAATTTCATCCACCAAAGTTTCGGTGAGTTCGCCCGTGACTAGATTGAAATCGGAGTTTTCGTTATTGTCTGGCAGCCGATTATTGTTTGCATTGCGCTCTAAGGTATTTATGGCTGATCTTGCTTCCCTAGTATATTTTCCGTTGGGATATTTGCGCTTGTAAGTTTCATAAGCTACCAACGTATGTTTAGACTTTGCCAATCGCCAATCCAAGTCTTCTTCTAAATCTTTGATCGCTGCCCTAGCTTCCATCCTAAAATTTCCATTGCTTTGCTCGTTCAGGTATTTTTTATACGCAGTTAGCGTATTGCTACTTTTTGCTTGTTCCCAAGCTTCTAAATCTCGGACACGTTGGTTGTAGGCATCGGTGTCGATGTTTGGGCTTTCGATATTGGACTGTATGAATAGAAAATTACCATCAATACTTGCTCTACCGAAGACGCCCGCTTTGGGTTCGGGTTGCACATTTTTCATACTTGCTTTCAATTCATCGAAGGTCAATACACCATCTTCCAATTGTCCAGTGTTGGTAAGGCTGCTGAGTAGACCCAGCGTGAAAGGCGAATGATTGATGCCATCGGGTGTGCGCTCTTTGCCGCCAGAAGTGAGGAAAAGTCTGGACTTTTGTCGGAGTCTTTCTTCAATCCACATGGCTCTTAAATTTTCGCTATTGGCACCTGGTCTACGCCAATCCCTTTCGCCTGACCGCAGTCTTCCCATGGCGATGTCTTCGTTGAAGGTACCAGAGTAGCAAGCATCAATAGCGAGTAAAATATGCGGGCAAGGAATGTTGTTGATACTGCGTTCGAGGCGCGTATGGGCGAGGTAGGAGTCTTGATAAAGGTCGTTTTTCTTGGCGTCTGTTGGCACGAAAAAGCCTTCATTTGTCAGTTCATTGAACTCACCGTGTCCACTGAAAAAAATGAACAATTGCGCATCTTCCTCAAAACGTTTGGTTAGATATTTATTGAGGGTATTCTGTATCTGCTTTTTACTGGGATTCCGAACGATCTCTATGTTGTTGTCGTCAAAATCAAAGTTTTCCTTTAACAACCTAGCCACTGCTTCCGCGTCTCTAATCGGATTTTTCAAATCGCCCCATTCCTGATAATCCTGCACCGCAAAAAATAGGGCGTAATCTTTCCCTTTGCGAAAATCAGACGCTGCTTTGCTGCTTGCGAAGAGTAAAAAACTGATTAGAAAAAGGCTTAGCTGCTTCATTTGAATCTCATTTTTGGACGTAAGTAGGTGGACTTAAACAAGCCTAAATGAGAACGAGCATTGAGTAATTTTTGTTATTGACCAACTTACGAAAGCACATCTTTTGCTGGCTTTTGCAGCACCTCCGCATTTCGCAGCCATAAATCTTGCTGTGGGAAAGGAATTTCTACATCGTGTTCTCTGAAAAGTCGCGTGATGCGGTAGCGCAAATCACTCTTTACAATTTCGATGGACATTTGTTCGTAACTAAAAAAATGTAAGATAAAGTCAAGAGAGGAATTACCGAAATCTAAAAACTGCACCATTGGTTCAGGTTCTTTCAGTACCGATGAATGTCCATGAGCCGCTTCAAGCAGCAATTGCGTCACCAGTTCTACATCCGAAGCATAGGCAACCCCTACGCTTACTTGAAACCGAATGGGATGTTGGTTGTGTGTCCAGTTGATGGTGTTTTCTCCTACCAGTTTGGAATTGGGAACGAGGATAGAAATTCGATTGCGGGTTTCGACTTTGGAAGTGCGTAAACCGATACTTTTCACTTTGCCCACAAAGCCGTCCACTTCTACCACATCATCCACTTCGATTGTACCTTCCACCAGCAAAATCAGTCCAGATATGACATCATTAAACGTCTGTTGCAAGCCCAGACCAATGCCCACCATCAATGCCGCAGCACCACCCCAAAGGACAGATAATTGAATTCCAATAGATTCTAACGCAATCAGTACCGTAGTAACGCACAAATAATAAATTTACATTCTTATAGAAGCTATCTGTAATCATAGAATTAAAATTTTGGTAGTCCATTTTAAGGGTGTACGAAGTTTTTGGTGATGCCTGAGAAAAATTTTCGTAAAGCACTTGAGATCGCGCAACAAGTATGCTCACAGGGTTTTTATGGACGGAAACACAAATTTCAACTTATTTTTCTCCAAAAAATAAGTTGAAATTTGTGTTTCCGTCCGAAGAGAAC
>JBCDKV010000312.1:0-6154 GCA_038746215.1 Bacteroidota bacterium
GGCATCGGTGTAGGTGTAGCAAATAGTGTAAGTGCCAACAGATGGAAAGGTAAAACTCGTGCTTAAACCCGTACCAATGTTGAAACCATTGTTGCCGTATTGTCCGCCTGATACCGACCAAGTGCCGTTTGGTGTACCATTTGGTACCGTGAAAGTATAGCGCAATGTACCATTTTGACCAGTGTAGTTGAAATCGACTAGGTCGAGGTCGGGTTCACAAGGATCAAGATTATCGCATGGATCAGGTTCACAGATATAGTCAGATTGGTAGGTTATACTGATTGGCTCAACTCCTTCTGTAGAAGTAAATGGACTTACATTACTGACTGTAATATTTATTCTTTGTAAAGTTAAGCTGATCGGAACAAGTGTATGATTTTCCTCTTTGGTAATACAAGAATTCAAATCTGAATCTAGACTCGCAAATAGCACATCAAAATCACCATAGTTCGTAGTAGCATCTTTTCTAATATCTGAGTAAAGTAGTCGAATGTCATTTGAGCCTCTTGAATCATCTACACCTAATCCACTCCAACTATTATACAACTGGCTAGCATCCAAATATTTACTCCAAACCAAAGTAGGTTGTGAGTTTCTGGAATCCAATTGTAGTTTATAGACTACTTGACGAAGTGTATTACCCGACTTTGGTAAGCCAATGAAGAATATATCTGTAACCGTGTAGGTAGTTCCTCCTGATGTAAGTGTTGCTTCATTTCCTTTTACAGCACTAATTATATATCTTGACTCAGGTACTTCCATTGCCCACTTCAAAACACCATTTGGAGCAACTTCTAAGATAATAGCTCGGTTGCTTTGATTAATACCAAATAGTATTTTATTCTGCTTGAATGGTATTCCTCTAATCCAGCCCGAACCTCCAGCTATTTCATAAGCTTCGTTTACACTCAAATCAGGATTTAGTGTCAGATAGGTAGCGTTGGTACTACTAGAACTTGTCTTTCGCCCAGTCAATGTCCAGCGTCCACTTGATTCGGCAAGGAACATATTATAGTAACCTGTACTATATCTTCTACCTGAATTTAAATTGCAATTTTGATCTAATGCAAACATATATGGTGAACCATTAGTAGTTGCATGGATTAAATAGTCGCTTGTACTTGCTCTATAAGCAACTTCAAAGATTCCTTGTCTAAAATTATTACCATTTTGAAAATACCTGAAGCAATCTGTAACAAACGAATTACCGACATCTCTTCCTTTCCAAATTATAGTTTTATTTTGACTGTTAAAATTCCATGTGTATCCAATAATGACGAACTCCCCGTTACCATTAGTTTCAAAATCATACATATAGTCATTCGATGCTCGTGCTACCTGCCAAATAATATTCCCCTGTAAATCCATTTTTATGAAAGAGGAATATCTATTATTTGCAGTAATATTTATTCCTATCGTATAAATAAAACCATTGATAACTCTTTTTTCACTGAAAGCGTTAATCTCACTATCTCCATAAATTTTCACAAACTCTCCGCTTGCTGCTCCATCTTCGCAACCACAAATCTTCACACAACAAACCCGATAACAATTCGTCGCAGGATCAAGAAAGAAAACACTGTAATAGGCACACTGCCCAGCCGCAGGTTTAGGGACAGTGACGCTATTGGTATTGGTTGCAATAGTCGCTAGGGTTTGGTCATCTTGCCAGCGAAGGATATTCGCAGCAGGGATACCTGGAATGCTTAAGGTATAGTCTGTTGCATTTTCTGTGACTGTAATATCATCACAATCGTAAGGATCGCAGATGAAGATGCGAAGGCAGCAAATGCGGTAGCAATTGGTGGCAGGATCGAGGAAAATGACACTGAAAAGGCGCAGTTCGCAAGTAGAATTGATGGGAACGGTGATGCTGGTGCCTGTTCCTACGACTTGTCCTGTTTGGTCGTCTTGCCACTGTATAATATTGCCAGCAGGGATGCCAGGAATCGTCAAAGTATAAAGCTGTGTATTGCGGTCGTAGCTGTAAGTGATTCTATCGCAATCATAAGGGTCTTCGATGAAAATAGTGATGCAGCAAAGCACTTCGCAACCCTCGCTATTAGTGTATTTGTAGCAAATTTCGTATTCACCGCTCGCTGAGAAAGTAAAATTGACCGTTCTACCTGAACCAATGCCGAATGCGCCACCGCCTGTACGTTGAGCCGTCCAAGTGCTTGAAGGCAAGCCGTTGGGAACGCTAAATTGATAGCGCAACGAGCCATTCGAGCCGATGTATCGAAAAGTGATGTCATCGCAATTCGGGTCTTTATTGGGTTCGCATTCATCAGGCTGACAGAAACGAATGCAGCACACCCGATAGGCATTTACCCCAGGATCGTAGAAAAAGGCACTGTATCTAGCACACTGACCAGGCGCAGGTTTGGGGACGGTAATACTACTCTGACTAGCGCTTCCAGTCACGGTGACGCCTGTATCATCGTTTTGCCAACGAAGAACATTTGCTGCCGCTACACCCGGTAAGTTCAGCGTATAATTGCTGGTGTTTTCTGTTGCATTAATCTTATTGCAATCGTAAGGATCACAAATGTAAATGGCAATACAGCAAATGCGGTAGCAGTTCGTGGCAGGATCGAGGAAACGGACGCTGAAACGACGCACGGTACAAGCTGCCCCAATCGGTACGGTTACGGTAGTTCCTGTTCCAATGGTTGTATTATTATCGTCATCTGTCCAAGACAATACATTAGCGGCAGCGATGCCTGGAATGCTCAATTCATAACGATTGGTCGTATTATTGAATCTATAAAAAATGCGGTCACAATCGTAAGGATTTTCGATAAAAATAGTCTTGCAGCATTTGATTTCGCAGCCGTCAGCATTCGTATAGATATAGCAAATTTCGTATTCGCCACCCGAATTAAAGGTAAAATTGATGCTTCTACCGTTACCAATAGTGATGGTAGAATTTCCTTTCTTAGCCGTCCAACGTCCCGATGGCAAAGCGGAAGGCACTGAAAATTGATAGCGCAGACTACCATCAGTTCCAGCGTACTGAAAGCTGACCGATTCACAATCTTCTATGTCGGTTTCTATATCTTCGCAAGGGTCTTCGCAAGTAACATTAAGTGAAAAATTGGAGCTTTGCGAGTCATTCGGCGCATCTACTACTAAATAGTATGTCTTACTGGCTGTATTTTGAAGTACCAGTATTTCTGACGAATTGTTTGGACGTGTACTTTTCTTCACACAACTTCCTGGAGCACAGTTGCCTTCAAAAATGAATAAATCTAAATCAGCACTCAAGCCTGAAAGCTGCACCCTTACTTCATTTCGATTACTTGGCACCGCTAAGCGATAGACACGATCTCTACCATTGAAAGGGGAAGAAGTTGTATGACAAGCACTGTAATCACTTCTATCAAACTGGCTACTGCCCGAAAAATTATTCGATCTAATGGTTTCGTCACAAGTGATAGGCTCTGCCTCTTCGCATGGATTTTCATTGCCGCCACCACCACCACTACAATCTAGGGACAACCTGAACGGACTTGCTATGCTAGCTGAATAAGCATCTACAACTATAAAATAAGTACCTGAGGCATTAGATATCGTAATACTTTCATTAGTTCGATTTGAATTTGTACTACTTCTAGTACAGCTCAAGCCTCTACATTCACTAAAGGCAAAATCAGGAAAAACAAAAAGATCAAGATCATTGGTTAATCCACTCAAACTAATGGTGAATGTACCTTCAACATTAACAATATAAACAATTTCACGACCTGTGAAAGGATTAGAACTGGCGTTTACACCCTGCATACAAGTGCCATAATCAGCATAGCGTAATAAATCTGTTCCAGTAGCATTATTGCCTGAAACGCTTTGCCCACACTCTAGTGTAACTGCTCTACCACAAAATTCAGCTTGCGAAAATCCCCAGCAACAACAAATTGCTAGGAGTAATAGGGAAAGTGTATATTTTTTCATGATAAATAAGATGGTTGTTAGATTAAGAGCTTGTTTGGATTTTTCCTGCCTGATAACCAATATTTTACGAATCTGACTGCATGAAAAATGAGTTCCGTATCCAGATATGCAACTAATTTTTCACCTTGTCAGAATCACAAACTACTGATTATCAGGTTGTAAAAATTCCAAACAAGCTCTAAAAAATTGATTATTGAAGACATTACTATGGCTATTTGAGCAAGTCCTTTAACTCACTCAATTCATCAAAATCACTGTTTTGAATACCGAGGTGTACGAGGCCTCAATTTTGTTAATATTTTACTTGGAAGCAGCCTGAGCCGATACAAGAAAATTGGACATGTTTATCCGAGTCGTAAAAGTAGTTGACACTTTAGTACTCCAATTGCTAATTTTTATGAAATAAAAATTAGCAATTGGGATGGCACTTTTGGACAGAAATGAAAAATGAAATTAATTTTTCATTTTGTTTTAAAGAAAGGATGTCAAGCAGGCAGATAAACTTGTCAAACATTGTTCAAAACCCGTACAATACCGTTTTGAATAGGACAATGGCAAGCCCAGAAAATGCGGATTCATTTTTGAGTTGCTATTTTACCCAAACTATAAAATCGGAATTCAGAATATTGAGTTTATCCTACATCATTCATTTGGTTTTCTGCTGTGAAGCAGGTGAAAGATAGGATGATTTTCGTGTGTAAAAATACGTCATTGTGACAGTTCTCACAAGGTAACTTTAGTTACTATGAGCAGTAGGCAGTTCAATCCTCCAATTCCTTGAACTTCAGTACGGCTTCGATACGATTACTGACTTGCAATAAAGTATAGATTCGGTGAAGGTGCTGCTTGACGCCGCCTTCTGTAATCGGCGGCACTAAGCGATCTGCTATTTCTGCATTTTGGAATCCTTGTGCGAGTAATCGTAAGATTTCCAATTGACGTGGGCTGAGGTCTTTTTGGGGCATAAGGCAAAGTGTGTTTTGTTGGTACATGATAAAAAAGTTGAGTTGTTAGGTATTATGGCAATCTGATTTTTGGTGTTTTCTAACTAGACGTAATGCTTCTTTTTTATCAGGTGATTTCAGTGATTTTCTAGTATAAATTTACAAAGTATTCTGTATTTGAACCCTTACTTCCCACGAGTGGGCAATCTACTTCCTCAAATGGTGCATTACTTTTCGCAAAAAATCTTCTCGACGTCGTCTAGAGACTGGAATTTCCGTGCCATCCAAAAGCACCACGATCCCTTCCTTCCGATAGCGATCTATCCATTGTGTATTCACTAGATGCGAGCGATGTACCGAGTAAAAATCGTAATTTTCTAACATGTTCTTGAACGTCCCGATGCTGTATGAACTCACGAGTATCGTGCCATCTTTCAAATGGATGCGGGTGTAGCGTTCCCAACCTTCGCAGCGAATAATGTCGTAGACCGCAACATACTGATAGGCTTCCAGACCAGGCAGCGCGATCTTGGTGGCTTGCTCTCCAATGTGTTGGATGTTGTGTAAAAGATGATGGTAACGCTCAATCTTTTGCCGATCTTCAATGCGCACTTTTGCTTTCTCCACAGCGGTTTTTAGTTCACTTGTGCGTATCGGTTTTAATAAATAATCCACCGCACTCACTTTCAGCGCATCTATCGCATAGTCGTTGAAACCCGTCGCGAAAATGACTTCGAACTCAATTTGCTCAAAGCGCAATAACAAATCGAAACCACTGCCGCCAGGCATCGCAATGTCCAGAAAAACAATATGTGGACTTTGCTTTTTGATCAGTTGATAAGCCTCGTCAATATTTCCTGCTGAACCCACAATTACTAATTCAGGACAAGCTTCTCGCAACTCCATCGCCATCACTTCGCGTAGTTTGTATTCGTCATCTACGATTATGGTTTTGTATGTGTGCATCGTGTTGTATTTTGAATATCAAATATCGAACAGAGGAATATTGAATGTCGAAGTGGAACACGTCTTACTTGGCAAACTTCGTCATTCGATATTCTTTATTCAAGGTTAGGCGTGTACGAAGTTTTTGACAATACTTGAAGTTAAACCTTGGTAAAGCCCTGAGATCGCGCAACAAGTATGCCTAAAGAGTTTTTATGGACGGAAACACAAATTTCAACTTATCTTTCTCCAAAAAATAAGTTGAAATTTGTGTTTCCGTCCGAAGAAATTTACTGAGCATACTTGTTGCTCAA
>JBCDKV010000313.1:0-6150 GCA_038746215.1 Bacteroidota bacterium
ACAAATTTTGAGGTGGCTATTTTTTTCTTAATCAAGGCATAAAAACCGCGCATAGCCTATGTTCTGTAAGGCTTTTTATAACGATGAGTAAGGAAAAAAGAGTAAGTCAAAATGTAAATTTATTTGTGTACCATTCCTAAGTATTCAACAAGAAAGATCGAAAGGAGCAAACATCTTTGTCTAGGGGATTTGTAGAAAATAAGCTACCCAAATTTTGCGAAGTTATTTTTTCTTTAATCAAGGTAAAAAACATAGGCATAGCAGTAGCTACGGCGAGGCTTTTTCACACAGCATAAAGGAAAAAGAACGAGTAAAATGGGTAGGTTAGGTTTTACAAATTCCCTTAGACCTAATTTTTCTTTCATTCTATCGTTTAAGTAGAAGATACCGACAGGTTTATCTGGATCGCAAAGTTAGTTGACAATTGATAGGTGTCCCTTTTAAACAGAAATGATGTCAAGCGAGTGAGTAAACTTGTCGATATATACTCGAAATCTTCGCATTACAAACGTAAAAAACGACCAATAACTTGCTGACGGAGCTTTCTTTTTGTACTCGTTAACGAATAAAAAAGATAGCTCAAAATCGAAGACCAAAGCTTATTTACCTAACAGCTAGAAAAAAGAACACATGAAGGAAGCGTCAATCGACATGATGTACGATCAAGAGTTGGAGGAAGTGAAACAGACCTTGAAAAACGGTGGTACGATCTTGTTTCCAACGGATACGACTTGGAGCCTGGGTTGCGATGCGACTAACGCGAAAGCAGTCGCAAAATTATTGGAACTAAAAGAATATCCTACCGATTTATCATTCATTCTATTAGTAGATTCTACCGATACCATCAAAAAATATGTGAAGCATCTCCATCCAAAAATTGAAACGCTATTGGTTTATCATCAACGCCCACTCACGGTGGTTTATGATCGGGCTAAAAATCTACCAGCGGAAGTGGTTGCATCAGATGGTAGTGTGGCGATTCGAATTCCGCAGGATGATTACTGTATTTATCTATTGCGCGCTTTTGGCAAACCCATCGTAACGACAACCGCCAATGAATCTACGAACCCCCTACCCGACTGTTTTGCGGAAATTAGTGAAGACATAAAAAAGAAAGCTGATTTTATTTCTACTCGCCGTAGGAAAGAAACCGCTTTGAATGATCCTTCTGTTATCGTACGTCTGTCTCCTAGGACAGAGTTGGTTTTTCTGAGGGAGTAGTACCCTATTGCAGAAAAAATTTAAGGCTGTACGAAGTCCTGTTTTTCCTGACATTTTACTCAAAAACAGCCTGAGTCATTGTAAGGGAGATCATTCAGCAAGTATGCTTAGTAGTCTTTCAGGCTAATCCTGTCGGATAATTTGGCGATTTTTGAATTTCTGCGGCGTTAAAAAGCCTCATCGTAGCTATGGCTATGCTTACGTTTTTTGCCTTGCTTAAATCCAAAACTCCCTCAAATTCCACTCGACACCATTAACTTGAATGACTACTTAGGAAGTCCATAAAAATCCCTCGGGCATACTTGCTGCCCGAACTTTACTAGGATTTACTTTAAGCTCGTAGCTCAATTTTACACAGGCTCTAAAAGAACTTTCACCAACCTACATCAAATAAATGGATTTCAGCGCACAAGAGCGGCAGCACTATGCCCGTCATTTTTCCTTGCCCGACTTTGGGTTAGCGGGACAAAAACGCTTAAAAGCGACAAAAGTGTTGGTGGTGGGGGCAGGTGGTTTAGGAAGTCCACTCCTACTCTACCTAGCGGCGGCTGGTATTGGGCAAATCGGTATCGTGGATGATGATGTGGTAGCAGCTAGTAATTTACAGCGACAAGTCTTATATGGTAAGTCTGATTTAGGGCTACTCAAAGTGGAAGTAGCTAAGTCACGCCTCCAACAATTGAATCCACATATTGAAATACATACTTATCCTGAACGATTGACCGTAGCAAATGCGCTAGACCTTATATCAGATTACGATATAGTAGCGGATGGAACGGACAATTTTCCGACTCGCTACTTGGTGAACGACGCTTGCGTATTAGCAGGCAAGACCAATGTCTACGCTTCCATCTTTCGTTTTGAAGGACAAGTAGCGGTTTTTAATCACCTGCGATCAGATGGTAGCCGTGGGCCTAATTACAGACATCTATTTCCCGAACCGCCACCACCGAATACCGTCCCCAATTGTGCGGAAGCTGGAGTCTTAGGCGTTTTGCCAGGCATCATCGGCAGTATGCAAGCCAATGAAATCATAAAAATAGCTGCTGGTCTGGAAGTCTCCCTAGATGGGCACCTATTTTTGTTCGATGCTGCTACCCTCACCAATCGCATTTTGAAAATACCTACCCAGTCACAGGTAAAAATTGACAAACTGAGTGTACCAGCCGCCTATTGTAATTTACCAACCGAAATCAAGCAGCTCAGTCCCACTCAATTCAATAATCTAAAAACCCAAGGACGAACTTTTCAATTAATCGACGTGCGCGAAGCTTACGAGTACGAGCTAGATCATATGAATGGTGAGTCGATGCCGCTCTCTGACTTGAATCGACACATTACACACATAGCAAAAGATCACGTGGTCATTGTCCATTGTCAAAGTGGTGCAAGAAGCCAGCAAGCCATTCAAAAATTACGCGATCAGTTTGGCTTTGATAATTTGTATAATTTGAAAGGTGGACTATTGGCGTGGCGTGCTTTTCAAGCTACTTTAGTGACGGCTGAGCAATAAAGTGTCAAATTGGCATCTTTCAAAAGTACACAAAAGTAGTGGACAGTTTCTAATACCAAGTGAGCAGATAAATCTGTTTACTACTTTTTCTTTGGCGTTTACTTGGGATGACTTTCGACACGCGTCACAGACATGAAAAATAGTACGTTTCGGCTTATAAAGCCTAATGGCGAGCGAACATGCTACGCGAACGGGTTATCTTTATTGGAAGATGCTATGCGAACGGTTATAACTCAATACCAGTTGTGATATAATCTGGAGCATACGGAAAGTGCAAGACTAAACCATTGTGACTTACGCACTCATCTGCTTCTGGATTGACTAGATAGGCACTTACATAAATAGAATCCCTTTTGTAAAGCGTTAAATCAATTGATACATACTTATAATATTGTCCTGATCTTTCTGAATCTCGGATGGATAAATTATATAAACTTTCTTTGTAGTTTTTATTGCTTACATCCGATGTATCGCTGATATATAACCGCAGTCCCAGCGTTTGCCCATTTTCTTTTTCTACATCAAAAGAATGATATAATTTTTCATCAATCAAGCTATCTATTTGAAACGCATTTAAGCTCGCAGAAAATAGATGACTTTTTAATGATATCGTTTCGTTTCTTATTGGGTTGGCTTCGCTTACTGTAATTTCAAATGTTTTACACGTACTAAAAGATGGTGCTTCTGCAACTAAAAAATAAGTCCCCATTGCAAGGCTATCAAAACTAAATGCTTGACTTTGACTAAAACGACTAATAGCAGTCTGCTGCTGTTGGATCATCTCCTGTTCTGCACTCATCAAATAGACCACGGAAGGTTCAGCAGCATCAGCAGCGTACAAGCCATACTCATTCATTTGATATATACTTCCGTCAATCTTTCCCAAAACTGGATTGATAGATTCCTCATCCGTACTGCAACAGACGAATAGAAGTGTCATAACCAATAAAAAATAAACATAATTTTTCATACAGCTATTTGCTAAGTTAAAGAGAGGACATTTTATTTAAGTTGAAGTAGAAGCTTGTTGATCCAGGTTTGTTTTAAATATGGATCCATGTCTTATTCAAAACACATCAATCACCCGCTCCAACATCTCATCTACACCACCCACCAAAGTCAGGGAATCATTCTTGACAACAATATCTGACACAGTACCTTCTTCCAAAGACTCATCCAAATTGACATCTAGCAATTTGCTGGAAGAAATGGTGAGCAGCCAGCCATTAGAAAGTTCTTGCGTTTGATTGCCACCGCCACCTCCGCCTGTGATCTGCCCCTGCTGGCGCAAGACGTGCTGCTCACTTCGACATGTTTTGTCGAAAGCGGACAAAGTAACAGGCGTCCTCGCCTAAAGGGTCTTTCCTGATATAATCAAGTCGTACACTTACTTTTGTCTTTCCGTGCTTTCACATCTCGTAAAGCCCTTTCTGTACACTTTTATTGATGGTTTCCTCTACTAACGACCATAGTTTTGGTGCATAATCTTTGATAAAAGCTTTCTTTTCAAGCACCATACTTACTTTGATACGATCTGGATTCTCATTTTTATCAGTAACATATAGATGATTGATTAAGGGTTGAATAGCATCTAATACTTTTGCAAACTTAGCTTCATTGGAAGCTTGAGCTTCAAACTCAGTAAATAAGCCTAATAATTCAGCACGTTGATCTGGTGGCAAATGTGATATCAGTTGTTTAAATGCCTCTAATTCTTTCCTGTGGATTTCGTCTTTATTAGATTTATCAAAAACCCAAGTGTCGCCTACATATATCTCTCCCAAGTCATGAATCAACAACATCTTGATCACCTTTAGCTGATCTACTTCTGATTTGTTGTATGAAGCAAGAATAGGCACCATCATTGCTAAATGCCAAGAATGCTCGGCACTATTCTCTGGTCTTCTACCATCCAAAGTTAAATTTCGACGCTTAACAGTTTTCAACTTTTCAAGTTCATTAATGAACTCAATTTGTCCTTCTAAAGTCTTCAATAGCTAAGTTTTTTATTCTAAGGAACTGTAAAATAATGAATTTACCATTTTTTATTTTTAACAAAATCTGAAAGGTAAACTTATTATTGAACTCAGATTAATTGTAATAGTGCTAGATTGTTTGCGTACTTACACTACTGTACGCTGCTTCTGTTTAAAAATGTAAGTCCAAAAACAAAGGAAACTTGTTGTCTGTGTAAATGACCTACTCGTTAGCGTCTCCAAATGCGCAATATTCCATCAATTAGTCTCTGACTAGAATAGCAATAACACCAGTCAGAGACTTACCAACATTACACTGCTCATTATAAGTGTTCGCAGACCTTACTTGGCACACTATGTGAGAGCGCCTTTTTCGATTCTGAAAAATAAAGTAGGTTTATCGTTTTCCATTCTTTTTTCATGATATTTCATACCTAGTCCTTTCGCCACTTTTTGTGATTCTAAATGGGACTCATCAGTTGCAGCAATTAAATATTTGAAATCTAGAGTCTCAAAAGAATACCGAATTATCGCCTTTGAAGATTCATGAGCATACCCTTGTTTTGTGAATTTTTTAAGTATCGCATAAATTAGTTGGGGTTGTTCCTCGTCGAAGAAGTACCATAGACCTGTGTAACCAATTAGTTCATCTGTCTCTTTCAAAATGACCTTCCAAATTCCAAAATTATCTCTTTCAAAATGGCTTCCATTCTTTTGCATTATTTCTTTGGAGGTATCAAGCGCAATTTCTTCACCGTCCCACATAAATTCTCGTATGTGTGGATCAATATTCAGTTGGTGAAATATATTAAAATCATCGATAAGAAAAGGAGTTAGTACTAGTCTTCTAGTATTAATTTTATGCTTCATTTTGATATTCGCATTATGCTTGTTACTATCATCATAACTCCTTGGTACGAGCAATATTGCATGTGGCAAAATTCTGTTGATAACTTTACATCTTACCATGATCGTTTAGGTATCCTCCCGCTCGCACAGTATATTCCCAAAAAAAGCGTGCAGCTCACAAGCATTTAGTGCGACAAGAAGTCGCTTCTTAATATTGTCAAACTTACTTTCAGAAAGAAGGATCGACTTTCGGAAGCATGATTTGACCTAATGTACCTCCATTAGTTTCCTATCCGACTATGCGTAACTGGTACCGGTTGGGGGTAAAGCGTCGGGGACAATGAAGTCCTTGTAGCCTCTGGCTACTGAAGAGAGGGAATCGCGAGATTTCCTCCAAAAACTGGAATGTCACTGGTTCGGGGAGCTAGTAAGAGCAATATGCGTAAACTAACTGAACTGTTTCAATCTTCGTGACGCGAGACAAGTGAAACGACATTGATACACTTGCACCAAAATGGTAAGAGGTATGGATATTTCTTTTGAATGTAGGAATACGAGGTCAACAATTCCTTCGGAGAAAAGACAGACGCT
>JBCDKV010000314.1:0-6135 GCA_038746215.1 Bacteroidota bacterium
CAAGGCAATTCCTCAAATGCGAGATACTGCCGATGTTTTGAATTTGCTAGATTTGAGCAGCACCACTTCCAAATTACTGGCTATTGTCGCCAATAAAAGGGGCGCATTCAATGCCATTGCTTTTGACGAAATCACCTATTTAGGTTATCCTTTTTCTATTTCTGAAACCTTTCAGATTCGAAATACCAATGCGACCATAGAGGAATCACTAGAACGAGTGGCGGACATCCAAGACTTGTGCCTAGCTAATAATAAAGAGCTAGTCGTTTATATCTCGATGGGTTTTGGCAATCCTTACGGCGACCCCTGGAATGTAGAAATTGTGCAGAAATGGGTAGATCGTTTGGTGGCAATGGGCATTGGTATTTTGCAATTGTCGGATACGATTGGTGTCTCTAATCCAGATAGCATTAGTTATCTATTCTCTAATTTATTGCCGCATTATCCTACCATTGAAATTGGTGCGCATCTGCATACCGAACCACACAATTGGGAGGAAAAAGTGGAAGCAGCTTATCTCAATGGCTGCCGCCGTTTTGACGGGGCGATCAAAGGTTTTGGTGGTTGTCCGATGGCAAAAGATGACCTAACGGGTAATATGCCCATGGAAAACATGGTGTACTATTTCGAGAAGCAACAGGTGGAAACGGGCGTGCAGAGCCGTACTTTTGCGGAATCAATGCGGATGGCAGAGGAGGTATTTCCACAGATTATTCATTGACAGAATTTAGAGCTTGTTTGGAGCAGGATCGAACTGCAAATCAGTAGTTTACGGTTCTGGCGAAGAAAATAATAGCGACTTTATCGAGATAAACGAGCGATTATTTTCAAAGTCAGGTTCGGAAAATACTGGTTTACAGGAAGATAGTACTCCAAACATGCTCTTAAAGCTATATGGAGTTCCTTTCTTATTAACACCACACTTGAATGTGGTTTGCGTCAATGCAAGAAAATCGCTCAACAAGTATGCTCAATCTCAGGAAATCAACTGGGACTTGCTAAAAACTTCTTGAACGACTAAATGAATTTCACTGCATTAAGGGATGTAAATGGGTGTTGGTTGAATTGCCAATATTGTAGCTGAACAGGTCAGGAAAGCAAACTTGTTTGCAAAAAATTATCCCATTCGCAATACATAGAATTATACCTCAAAAGTAATCTCCACTTCGTCCGTAGTAGGATGCGCCTGACAAGTTAAAATGAAACCTTCTTCTACCTCTTCATCATCAATGGCGTAGTAGACATCCATTTTTACTTGACCTTTCAAAGTTTTGGCGAGACAAGTGGAACAAGCACCCGAAGTACAAGAATAAGGTGGATCGTAACCTTCTTTTACAAGGGCATCCAAAATCGTTTTATCCACTGGTACTTCTACTTGTATCGTCTCTCCATCGAGATGCACGGTAGCGGTTGCGCCTGCACTACTACTAGCCGCTTGTTCTGTACTACTAGCACTGGTAAAGTATTCAACATGAATCTGCTCCTTATCGACGGTAGAGATATTTTCTAGCGTGCGATTGATACTTTCTATCATACCACTCGGTCCACAAATGTAGTAGGCTGCGGCATCGCTACGCTTAGGATGCTCGTCGAGGAAATCTCTGACCAATTTAGCGTTGATGCGCCCAGTTTTCCCCATCCAAGTAATCTTCTTCTTGGCAAAAAATCCTTTACCTTTTGTCTTTTTAGGTTGACTCAACACATGCTCTACTACGAGTTGTCCACTGTATCTTTGCTCCAAAGCCTTCAACTGTTGCTCGAATATGATACTGTCTTCGTTCCGATTGCCATAGAGTAAAAAGATATTGCTTTTGGGTTCTTCCTCTAGTACCGTTCTGATGATAGACATGAGTGGTGTGATGCCGCTGCCTGCTCCAAACAGGTAGTAAGTCTTACTGGCTGCTGGGTCAGGCTTGACGGTGAAGCGTCCTTCTGGTGGCATCACAGCTACTTCCGTTCCAGCGGATAGATTCCGATTGATATGCGTTGATACCAAACCGCCTTCTACTTCTTTGACTGTGACTGCGAGATGGTTTTCGATTGGACTACTACTCATCGAGTAAGCTCGTCTGGCTTCTTGTCCTTTCAGATCAAACTTCAAGGTTAAATACTGCCCAGCTTTGTAGTCGAATGTATCGCGCATAGTCGGCGGCACTTCAAATTCAACGGTCACGGTGTCTGATGTCTCTGGTGTGATGGATTTTACGTTTAGGTTGTAGAACTGATTACTTGCCATTAAGCTTATTGATTTGATAAAAGCTTTATTCTTGATATTGAAATATTAGACATCAGGATAAAATGAGACACTAAGAAAACTAAGATAATTTATTGAAAATCAGGTCAAAACAGCTATGTGTTTCTATGTGACTATGTATTAAAATTAAAAATGTCTAGTAGCGTAACGCTCAAATTTATTCTCTCATTTAGTCCATCTTATGCTTACCCGTTTTTCCAAGAATAAAAATTAGACCGTTTGTCATGCACCTCCTGATACTTCGTCCACTATCTGTCATAACAACTGTCTGTTCAATTTCACCCCTTAAATTATTCTATGCCTTCGATTGTTTAAGGAAATACTAGAAAATTATTGCATTTTTACGCAGTTTAGAGAATTTAGGAACAAGACATAAATGAATTTGCAATTTTGAGTAGGTTATTTTTATAGGATGAAGTCGCTTCAAAATTGCTGCATAGGAATGAAAATTAACTTGGAAACGAAGTCTCTAATTTACTTTCCTAAAGCCCCTTCGGATAGAAGAGAAAACATCAACTACTCCCCACACTTGAATAAACATATCAAATAAACGGCAAAATGTTGAGAACGACCATATTTGCAATTTTACTCGCGCTGTTATTCAGTGCCTGCCAAGAAGAGGACACCAAACAAGCAGATGTACTTTTATTCAATGGCAATATTTATACGGTAGATGAAGCCATACCAAGCGTGGCGGCAGTTGTGGTGAAAGATGGTAGAATACTGGATTTGGGGACAAAAGCAGCCTTAGAAAAGTACGTCGACGAAAATACGACGCAACTCGATTTGGAGGGTGCTTTCACCATGCCAGGTTTCATCGAAGGACACGCACATTTTTCGGGTTTGGGAACGAGCTTGATGAACCTCAACTTTTTGCGCTCCGAAAACTGGAATGAAATCGTGAATATGGTAGAGGAACGGGCAAAAACGACCGAAGCGGGCGTATGGATCACGGGACGAGGTTGGCACCAAGAAAAGTGGAATGAACCGCTAGATCGACAAGTTTTGGGCTATCCTTATCACGATGATTTGAGTGCCATTTCTCCTGATAATCCCGTTGTTTTGCGCCATGCCAGCGGACACTCTCTCTTTGCCAATGCCAAAGCGATGGAAATAGCGGGCATCAATGCCGAAACACCAGACCCAGCAGGCGGCGAAATCGTTCGAGACAGCAGAGGCGCAGCAATCGGCGTTTTTGAAGAGACGGCGATGCGTTTGATTATGGACAGTTATAATGACTATCTGAACACCCTTTCAGAAGAGGAACAACTCGCCAATTGGCACAAAGGTGTTGAACTGGCAGAAGCGAATAGTTTGAGCAATGGCATCACTTCTTTTCAGGATGCAGGTGCTTCTTTTGCGGAAATAGAACGCTATAAAAAATTGGCAGAGGCGGGTGAATTGGATGTCCGATTGTGGTCTATGATTAGTAGTTCGCAGGATGATTTTGCGGAAAAGGTGGGACAATTTCCACTCATTGGCGTTGGGGATCAGCGCTTTACTGTTCGGTCGGTAAAAGCTTATATGGATGGTGCATTGGGGGCATTCGGTGCTTGGATGCTGCGTCCTTACGATGACAAACCCGATGCCGTCGGTCAAAATGTAACGCCCATCACCGAAATCAAGTCCATCGCCGATTTGACCATTGCTAATGATTTACAGCTTTGTACACATGCCATCGGGGATCGTGGTAATCGGATGGTACTCAACTTGTATGAGCAAGCTTTTGAAGAAAATCCTGAAAAGGAAAACTTACGTTGGCGTATTGAGCATGCGCAGCACTTGGACAAGATGGATATTCCACGCTTCAAAGAATTGGGCGTGATTGCCTCCATGCAAGGCGTTCATTGTACTTCGGATGCGCCTTTTGTGGTGAAAAGATTGGGAGAAACACGTGCTAAATACGGTGCTTATCCTTGGCGATCACTTATCGAAGCGGGAGCAGTCGTGACTAACGGTACAGACGCACCCGTAGAAGATATCAGCCCGATTGAATCTTTCTACGCCTCTGTCACCCGTCAGCGCAGCAATCCCGATATGGTCTTTTTCCCCGAACAAAGTATGACCAGAGCCGAAGCTATTCACTCTTACACCCTCGCACCTGCTTACGCTGCCTTTGAAGAAGACATCAAAGGCTCGATAGCAGTCGGTAAACTAGCAGATTTTGTGGTATTGTCCAATGATCTAATGACCTGCAGTGACGAAGCCATTCTGGATACTAAAATTTTAATGACTATTGTAGGTGGAGAAGTGAAATATAGTAATAAGTGAAAGTTCTGCTTTAGCTATCAGCAGTTGGCTATTAGCCGATAGCGCTTAGCTTTACTTACACGCAGTAAAAAAGTGCAAGTGTGAGTAAATTTACCATACTGACGTAAGCACTTATGATACAAACTAACAGCTAATAACGACTGTACAAATCTCATTTTTCTGACATTTGACTCAGATATAGTTCAGGTCAATGTCTGCAAATTGAGCAACAAGTATGCTCAGTAATTCTCTTCGGACGGGAACACCGATTATCAGTTATTTTTTCTGAGAAAAATAACTGATAATCGGTGTTCCCGTCCATAAAAAATCTTTAGGCATACTTGTTGCGCGATCTCAAACACTTTACTAAGTTTCAAAAGTTTAGTAAAGCTGTACTGCCACAAGATGGAGCATTTTACCCGTTAATAGCAAAAGGCTAAAGCCGAGCTAAGGTAAACTAAAAATATCCAAAACAGCGTCATGGAAAAAAGATCGGAAGCCTGTCTGAATTGCGGTGCTGAACTACCAGCAGTAGCACGCTACTGCCCGCAATGTAGTCAAAAAGTGACCGATGGTAGGGAGTCGCTCAAAGACATCTTGCGTGAGTTCTTTGAATCTATTTTCAATGTTGATAACCGCTTTTTCTATACCCTTCGACATCTATTCATCCCTGCGAAGCTGACGACTGCTTATTTTCAGGGCAAGCACAAGACCTATGTGCATCCAATTCGTTTGTTGCTGGTAGTCGTGGTGCTGCTCATTGCTGGTCTGCATTTCATCATAGAAGATGGGGATATCGGATACATGAATCGAGTAAAGCGGTGGGAACAAGAAGAACGGATACATCAATTGGTCAAAGAAGTAAAAGACGTCAAAGCAGAAGTACAAAACGTTTACGAGCATCCAGCGGCCATAGCAGCCACGGATAGTCTTTATTCGCGCCTGTCGCTGGCAGATTCTTCTTACACGGATACCGTCAAAATGCCCTTTGTCATTATGAACTTTGATGGTAAATTTATGCGCTTTGCAAGGAAAGATTTATTAGAGCTATCAGCATCGGAATTGATTGAGCAATACTATCCCGACGATTCTTTCCTCTCCAAGCTGAAGCGCCGACAAGAGGTTCGCTTTTTGACCTCTAACCAAAACGTCGTCAATTTTCTGCTCGATAATATCACTTGGCAAGCATTGCTCGGGATTCCTTTCTTTACCCTATTTCTGCGACTGCTCTACATGCGTCGAGATTTTTATTACGTAGAACACCTAGTATTTACCGTACACAATACCACTGTTTTCTTTTTAGGACTTTTGTTTATGGTCTTCCTTGATAAATTCGTACCAGAATGGATAGATATGATCATACTCCTTAGCCTCGGTGCTTACATTGTCATCGCCATGAAACGCTTTTATCAGCAAAACTGGGGAAAAACACTCCTTAAATTCTTTTTGGCAGCGAGTGCTTATACCATCATTCTATCTATTGCGGGTTTGATTATCACATTGATTAGCTTGTTACTGTTTTAAGGTAGGGTGTTCATTCTGACAGAAGTTAGCCGTACACAAAAATTGTCCACTACAAGAAGCATATTTTAGAAAAATCTTACTGAAAAGTAGTGATTCATACTATTTCC
>JBCDKV010000315.1:0-6118 GCA_038746215.1 Bacteroidota bacterium
ACATATTTATTTACAGAGTTATAAGAGTAATTTACTCCCTCAAATAAGAATATTACACATGAATTTTCATATATCCAAAAACTCTGTACGGCTAACTTCTGTCAGAATGAACACCCTAGGTCTGACATCTCCTCTCTCTTGAATGCTGCTTCAATGAGATTGAATACTTGTTTGAAATCGTTTTGCGTTTCTTGTCTTATTTTTATGTTCATTACATTATTTGTATGTACTACGGTCAGTATAATTAGCTGCAAGATCGAATAGGAAAGGATGATGGTTTATGCCATGTATGGCTAAAATTGGCATCCATCCCAATAGCCGTAAAGATAGCGGAATATTTCTCAGTGTGTTAAGAAAATTTAAGCCGATGAAAGTACTCCCCACGCTAGTGTAAGTTCTACATTCATTCCTGATTTTCTATATAAAATTGCTGCTTCACAAAACAGTCAATTGCAAACTCGCTAGCATCGAAATGAGGTGTAGGTATTTCTGTGATTTTGTACCAGTTCCAGCCTTCACATTTTTCAGGTTCTTTGACTTCTAGTTTTCCTTCGTATTCATTTGTAATCAAATTAATGGAGACATAATGCTTTTCTTCAGCCTTATATGTCCTCATATTATTGGTGACGCAAAAAACTTTAGGGTTTCTAATGATCAGTCCTGTTTCTTCAAACACCTCTTTAATGGCAGCTTCTTCAAAGGATTCTCCATTTTCTAAGTGTCCGCCAGGAATCGAGTAAAATGGCGAGTGACTGCCTTTTCGCTTTCCAATCAGTATCTCACCATTTGAATTCTGAATGATAACACCGATGCCTACTTTAGGTCTATCCATTTTTCTTCCTAAGGTTTTCTAAAACTTCCAAAATACTCGATTGCTCTTTATAAATCTCGTGGCTACCTTTCACAACATCATTTGGCTCAATTCCAATTTGTTTAAACCATTTTTCATTTGGTTGATAGTCATCAGTTTCGCCAAAATACACTTTTATAGGGCAGGGCAGTTTTTCTCTTTCCTTTCTGAGTCTTGTTGCAGATATTGTAATCAGCTTCTCGATTGGTAGTCCCAGTAATCCAGCCTTCCATAAGATTACACCTCCAACACTACATCCAATGTAAATGTTAGGCTTCTTTTCAGTTGCTAAGAGCATGTTTGGAGCATTATCTTCCTGTAAACCAGTATTTTCCGAACCTGACTTTGAAAATAATCCCTCGTTTATCCCGATAAAGTCGCTATTATTTTCTTTGCCAGAACCATAAACTACTGATTTACAGTTCAATCCTGCTCCAAACAAGCTCTAATAATTTGTCCACTGCATTTTGGATGCCGAACTTGATAAATTGCTCATGGATGTTGGCTTCTTCATACTTAGTCAAATTGATTTGACCTAACTCGCAAGAATCGTAGAATTTGATTGCATAACTTACAGACATGAGTTTTCGGTAGTACATGAACCATTCAGATTTCCCAATACCCCATAAATCTGATAATACTACTATTTCTTTCATATTTATCTAGTGGTGTACGAAGTTCTGTTTTCTCAAAATTTTACTTGAAAACAGCCTAAGTCAAAGCAAGAAAATCGCGCAACAACTATGTCCAAAGGGTTTTTTTACGGGCAGAAATACAAAATCTCACTATGCTTCTCTTAAAAAGTCTCACTCAAATTGTGACGCTAATTTAAGCCCACTTACTTATTTTACGGCATTTCAAGAGTATAAATTTGTCACTTGTACTTTCCCTCACCTAAACTTTTGCATTTTATAAATGTAGTAATTGGGAACTCGGCTTGCTTACAATAAAATGGCACGTCGAGTATATTTTTTCAGATGATTTTTTGGCATCTTTCATATCATAGAAAAGGTAGTGGACAAATTTATCTGCTCACTTGGCACTATTTTTTGAAAACGAAATAAAAAACGAAGTTTTTATTTCGTTTTCAAAGGGAGCTTTCGGACAGAAATGAGCTTGTTTTCAATGATTTTTACTAAAAACCATTGAAAACAAGCTCATTTCTGTCCATAAAGCCCCACCAAAATGAAAATTTTTACGAAGTAAAAATTTTCATTTTGGTATTAGAAACTGCCCACTACTTTTATGTACTTATGAAAGATACTGATTTTTTAAAACTAACAACTAATGGACATAGACGTACTAGAACTCAAGAAAAAATTGGACAACAAAGAGGACTTCGTTTTCATTGATGTCAGAGAACCACACGAATACGAAGAATTTAACCTAGGGGCAACGCTAATTCCGCTCGGTGAAGTAGCAGACAAAATCGGGGATTACGAAGATCAGAAATTGAGTGAAATTGTGATACATTGCCGTTCTGGTGGTAGAAGTGGCATGGCACAACAGATGTTTCAGCAAGCAGGTTTCACTAATGTACGCAATTTGACAGGTGGTGTATTGGCTTGGAAAGAGAAAATCGGGGAATAGTGACAAAAGCTATAGATTTGGACAAGCAGCGACTGTTAAACATCAGCCCTGGAGATTTTACGGATAAAGCCCTGGCTATTTTTCGCCACCAAGCCGAACACTGTCTGATCTACAAGCAATACTTGGATTTATTGCGTATTTCGCCGCTATCCATTACCGATGTAGCGGCGATTCCTTTTCTGCCCATACAATTTTTCAAGCAACAGGTCGTGAAAACGGGTGATTGGCAAGCAGCCAGTATTTTTACAAGCAGTGGGACAACAGGTCAAATGCCCAGCCGTCATTTTGTTAAGGATTTGAGTTTCTATCTTGAAAATACTCGCTCGGGATTCGAACAATATTTTGATGGCTTGCAAAACTATGTAGTGCTGGCTTTGTTGCCTTCCTATTTGGAACGAAGTGGCTCGTCTTTAGTGGCTATGGCAGATTATTTCATAAAAATTTCCAAGTACAGCGAAAGTGACTTTTTTTTGAATAATACGGAGCAATTGATTGAAACACTTCAGTCTTGTCAGCATAGAAAAGTACCTACGCTCTTAAT
The DNA here is from genome assembly GCA_038746215.1 of Bacteroidota bacterium. Lineage (GTDB taxonomy): Bacteria > Bacteroidota > Bacteroidia > Chitinophagales > Saprospiraceae > JAAUTG01. Next base: position 2,982 of record JBCDKV010000315.1, read on the forward strand.
TGGGGTGAGTTTTGCGCTCTTGGACTTAGCGGAGCGGTATTCAATTGATCTGAGTCATATCACTATTATGGAGACTGGCGGTATGAAAGGGCGTAGAAAGGAACTGATTAGAACAGCATTACACCAGACCCTAAAAACTGCCTTCCATGTAGAAAAAATCTATTCTGAATATGGCATGACCGAACTGCTTTCCCAAGCTTACACCAAAGGTGGCGAGCGATTTTATCCAAGTACTACCATGAAGATATTGATTAGGGATACCAGCGATCCCTTCCATATTTTAGGTCCTCATCGGAATGGAGTCGTTAACATCATCGACCTAGCAAATGTGGATAGTTGTAGTTTCATTGCCACCCAAGACCTAGGTAGAACATACGAAGATGGAAGCTTTGAGATATTGGGCCGTCTGGATCAAAGTGAGTTGAGGGGATGTAACTTGATGCTTTTTGATGTATGAGTATTCTATTTGTTTTAGCGAAAGCTCATTATTAAACGAAAATTTACGACAGCATATGAACTGGGATTTTAAAGGATCAGGAGTAGCACTTGTTACACCATTCAACGAAGACGATCAGATCAATTACAGTAAGCTGGAAGAACTGATTAACTTCCATATTGAGCAAGGAACAGATGCTTTAGTGATTGCTGGGACGACGGGTGAAGCTTCTACTCTAAGCGTGGAAGAACACAAAGATTTGATCCGACACAGCGTAAAAATGGCAGACGGACGCATACCTGTAATTGCAGGCACGGGTAGCAATGAAACACCGCTAGCAATCGAACTGAGTATGCAAGCAGAAGAGGTTGGTGCGGATGGATTATTACTGGTAACGCCCTATTATAATAAAACCAATACCGCTGGACTAATCAAGCACTACGAGGCAGTGGCGGAACAAGTAAAAATTCCAATGATCCTGTACAATGTTCCCAGTCGAACGGGTATGAATATTCCGTTGGAAGCAATGGTTCATCTTAGTCAACACGAACGGATTGCTGGTGTGAAAGAAGCTAGCGCGGATATTAGCTACGCCAGCGAAGTGGTTCGCTTGTGCAGCGACGATTTTGTCATGCTCTCTGGCAATGATGATATTATCGTGCCGATGATGGCGGTTGGGGCAACGGGTGTCATTTCGGTTTTGGCCAATGTATTGCCACGCGAAACCCACGATATTGCAAGCCTTTACTTAGAAGGGAAGGTGGTAGCATCGCGTCGTCTACAATTGAAATACAACGCTTTTGTACACAGCCTTTTCTATGAAACCAATCCCATACCTGTAAAAACAGCTATGAATTTAATGGGCTGGGCAGTCGGCGATTTGCGTTTGCCCCTTTATGAGATGGATGCGGATGCCAAAGCAAAAATGGTAGAAGAAATGAAGTTCATTGGGTTGAAAGTTTAAGGACTTGTTGGGATTTTTCACAGTCAAAACTAGAAAAAATGAAGCTTGTCGTATACGGCTACGGTGCAATGGGAAAGTTGCTCTGTCAGGCCATAGTAGAAAATGAAAATCTGGAACTGATAGCGGCTGTCGAACCACGTATTCAGTCGGAAAGGGATAAAGTCGTTCAGCATCTAGCAGCAATACCACCCGATTTTGATGTATTGATCGACTTTTCTCATCCTAGTAACATTACGACTATACTCGACTACGCCACACAGCACCAAAAACCAGTAGTCATCTGCACAACGGGCTTTGATGAGGCGGCACAGCAAAAAATCGAAAGCAGTAGCCAAGATATTCCTATCTTATTAGCGTCCAATACTTCACAGGGGGTTAATTTGCTACACCAACTATTGCGCAAAGCTACGCAAGCACTCGCCCATGATTTTGATATTGAAATCGTAGAAAAACACCACAATAAAAAATTGGATGCCCCTAGTGGTACTGCTAATAGCTTACTCCATACGATTCAGCAAAGCTTGCCTCATAAAAGAGCTGTATCCTACGGTCGCCAAGGCATGCAAAAGCGAGCGAAAGCAGAGATTGGTATGCACAGCCTCAGGGGTGGCACTATTGTTGGTGAACACAGCATTATCTTTGCTGGGGAAGACGAAGTCATTGAAATTAAGCATACTGCACAGTCCAAAAAGATATTTGCACAAGGTGCGATTAAAGCAGCACGTTTTTTACTTCATCAAGCAGAAGGACTTTATGATATGGAAGACGCGGTGTAGGGGTAATGTAAATTACTCACTTATTCGCAACACGTTCTTTGGGACTAAAATGGAAAAAAAGAAGGACATTCTGAGACAGTAGGTCGATTATTTGAGTATATTCACTTATTCATCATTTTGTAACTCGAATTTGATGGGTAGGATATAGCGAACCTTCGTAGGGCGTCCTCTAGCATTAACTGGTAGCCATGTAAGACTCTGCTCTTTCATCAATTCGACTACCCGTACTGCTTCCGCTCCACAACCACCTCCGATGTCTTTGACCAATTCAACATCTTCTACCGAGCCTGCTTTGTTAACCGTAAACTGCACCACACAGCTTCCCTCAATGCCTTTTTCTTTCGCCGCTATTGGATAGTTCAGATTTTTATAGACAAACTCGATCACTTTTCGACCTGAACACGCTCTTCTTTCTTCTTCTGAACCCTCACTTTGACAACCTGGAAAAACGGGCATTCTTTCTACTACCCTAAAAATTGGTTCTTCTTTTGGTGGTGGCGGCGGCGGCGGAGGAGGAGGTGGTGGTCTGCGAGCGATCTGTTGCAAACTATCTGTGGAATTCGATGTGAATTTGGTGCTATCTATTTGTTGTGTAATTCCGTATTGAAAACACAGGAAAAGCAGTAGCAATAAAAGGATGGATTTTTGCATAGCAGCACTTTAGAATTTATAGATGCTAGCCATCATCTTTTTGGTGTATCACTAAAATAGACACCTCAAATTTTAATCCAAATTTTGTTAGGAGCACCTGAGCTTGACTTTAATCTTTTGCTATTAGCTGTTGGATTGGTTCGCGAATAATTATGCGGATAACGGGTAAAATACTTCATTTTGTGGCAGTGATAGTTTTACTAAACTTTTAGAGCTTGTTTGGAGCAGGATTGAACTGTAAATCAGCAGTTTACGGTTCTGGCGAAGAGAATAATAGCGACTTTATTGTTATAAACGAGCGATTATTTTC
>JBCDKV010000316.1:0-6118 GCA_038746215.1 Bacteroidota bacterium
GCATCTTTTTGAAACGAATACAGCTTTTTCCCATATCCAATTTAGTAGAAACCCAACAGAATTTATTCCAAGCATTACTCAAAACTTCTTACACAACTATTCAAAAATAGCTAAACATGACAATCAAAGCCACTTCACCAGAAGAATACATTGCAAAACTACCCGAAGAGCGTCAAGCACCTTTCACTCGACTTCGAGAAATTTTAAACGAACACTTACCAGCAGGATTTGAGGAGCAGATGAGTTACGGTATGATCGGCTATGTAGTACCGAAATCAATTTACCCGAATGGTTATCATGTCGATCCAAAACTGCCCTTGCCTTTCATCAACCTTGGCAATCAGAAAAACTACATTGCCTTGTATCATTCGGGTATCTATGCCGACGAAGCCTTGAAAACATGGTTTGAGAAGGAGTATGCCGAGCGTGTTTCAACTAAATTGGATATGGGAAAAAGCTGTATTCGTTTCAAAAAGATGCAGCACATTCCCTATGACTTAATTGCAGCCTTGGCAGAAAAAGTAAGTGTGGAGGATTGGATAGCGAACTACGAGCGATCTGTTAAACAGTAATCTTTTAGAAAACTGATCGACTCATGGTGTAAATATTAGAAGCACATATTTGTTGAAATTGCGTTCAGATAGTTATTTGGATATTTTTTACTCTAGAGTATGTTTGGAGTACTATTTTCTTATAAACCAGTATTTTACAAACCTGACTTTGAAAATAATCGCTGCTAACTCATCCGCCAAGTGGTTCTCTCGCTTAAATATTCACTGAATATTTACCTAAAGGATCGCCTGTTCCTCTCGATAAAGTCGCTATTATTTGCTTCGCCAGAACTAAACTATTGATTTACAGTTCAATCCTATTCCAAACAAGCTCTTAAAATTTTATGCTATGGATGAGAAGCGTATACTCATCATTATATTCTCTTTGCTTGTGAATATTGGATTTTCACAGAGGGAAATAATAGGTACAATATATGACGATACAGGTTCCGAGTTAGCTGGAGCGACTGTGAGACAAAAGGGAACTTCGCAAATAACGCATAGCGACCAGTCAGGTGATTTTAAACTGGAAACACAAGCAAGGATATCTACATATTTAGAAATTTCGCATCAAAATTATAAGACATTAATAATAGATGCAACTGCCTTCTCCAGTGTTAAAGTCAGATTAGTAAAACATTCAGTACATAAGAAATATAAAGGACACTTAACAGATTTTGATTTACTTGATATGCTAAATTACAGCATTAATCCAGAATTTACTTATCCAGTCTACGATGCAAAATCTCAACGTCTCATATTGAATAGCGATAGTTTAGTTTTATCCCTTAAGAATAAGGAAGTGATAAATCCTGATATTATTAAAATCTCTAAGGATAATAAATTCTTAGCTTTATCTTATTGGGGGTATCTGGAGCTATGGAATTTAGAAACTGGTATTCTTATTTTGCGAGAAGATCATGCTCAACTTTATTCGGAGCTAGAAACCGACACAGATGATAGGTTAGGCTTCAATTTTAGTAAAGCTGGGGATAAACTATTAGTTGGCTGTAAGGGATGCACCAAAATAAGGGAATTTGATGCGAGAACAGGTAAGATTGAACGCTTATTTAGCATTGATCTGAGAGGAAAATCTTATGGTGAGACAAAAGATTCTCATAGCACTTTTTATCCACGCCACAGTCCAAATGGAAAACATGTAGTTGCTGTAAATGAAGAAGGAGAGGTATTGGTTTGGGATTACAGTACCACTAAGATGATAGGATTAAAATCATTTGGATTTGATGGGAATCCTGAAAATATTATGAATAGTACTATGCTTAGTCAGTACGACGGTAAGTTGTATTGTTTGACAGACGAAAATAATATCGAAAGTATTAATCCTAGCAATTTAAAATTTGATGCTAATCATCTTGATAATTATTTTTTCAATTACGAAGAAGAATATATTATCAATACAGGAAGTCCCTCTATTTTATTTTCAAGACCGCATGGGAATATAGCATTTGCGGCTGCTAACAGTAATCGAATTCAAACATGGGAGGATGAGCAATATGAGTTGAAATTTTCCTTATCTGGACACGACAGCAAAATATCTACTTATGCTGTGTCTCAGGATGGCTACCAAATTGCATCTGCGGATGAAAATGGAAATATTAAAATATGGAATACATCGCATTTGGAACACTGGCAAAGCTTTAATGCTTTTAATTCCTATGTTGATTATTTAGCATTCAGCCCAGATAATGATAGGCTACTTTCAGTGACAAGAAATGGCTTTCAGATTTGGGATGTAGAAGCACGATCTTTACTCGTTTCGATGGTCTATTTTCGAGAAAAAGATGACTGGTCATCTGAGATTCAATACTGTTTCTTTAGACCTGATGGTACTTTTGATGTTTCTCCACCTCTCCAAAGCTCAATACTTAATACTAAGGCTGAAAATTCACCTAGCCAAAAAAAATCTCAATATGTTCCTGGTCTTTTGGGTAGCATCTTTGGTAGTCGAGCTCTCTTATCTGTTCAGCAGCCTATTTTCTCTTCTATTTCTGGTACTCGTACCGCAGGAAATCCTTTTGTCCTAAAAGCATCAATTAATAATCTCGGCAAACAAAATGCAACCATTAATCGAATTCGGATATTACTGCCGTCTGACGTGAATGGACTGAGTGCAACAGAAATATCTGATCTAATTGTAAATAGACAAGAACAAACAGAAGTTACATTTAACTTTTTTGTTCAAAAAAATTATCAGGAGCAACGAATACCTATCACAATAGAAATTTGGGGAAATGGAGGATACTATTTTCGTCAAACTTATTCCTTTGAGCTAGAAGAAATCAGCACGATTACTACTGAACTATCTGCTTCTACCAATAAAAAACAGAACAGTTTACCTAATCGGAGACAGATGGATCATGCACTTTTCTTCGCTGTTGATAATTACCAATCCTCTACATTCAATAATCTTAAGTATCCAATAAAAAACGCTAAGGAAATTGCAGCGGCACTGAGAAAAAACTATGGTTTTAGTACATCAGTTGTTCCTAATCCTACTGCTAAACAAATTGAAGATAGTTTGCGATATTATCAGGAACGCTATAGTACTCAAGCACTAAATCCTGAAGGACAATTGCTGATTTTCTTTAGTGGACATGGTGAAGTGGAATATGATATTGGTTATTTTTTGCCTACCGATACAGATGCCAATCGTCTTAGAACAGCAATAGACTACCCATTTTTACAATCGTTCATCAATAATATTCCTTGTAAGCATATTCTTGTAGTCATTGATGCTTGCTACAGCGGTAGTTTTGATCCAGAGATTGCAATGCGTAGTGGTGTGAATCGCTTTAGACGCCCTAACGAACTCAGCGAGCCTGAGAAATTCTATGATAATCATCTTAACCGTAGAACTCGTTTGTTTATGTCCTCCAGCGCAAAAGAACGCACACCTGACAAATCAGACTTCGCCAAAAAAATATTGGATGGTCTAAGAAGAGAGGCGGGCAAAAATTATTTATTAACAGTTGGTGAACTTTTTGAAACTTATGTCAAAAAAGCCAACCCTACACCACTACTCCGAAGTTTTGGAAAGGATGAAGCTGGAAGTAGTTTTATTCTGATTGCAAAATAACAGTTCTTTGAGTCCGCTGCAAGAAGTCTGGATATACTAGAAACACAAAATAGTATTGTGCTTATGTATTTTATTTTTGATACTATAATGGTAGATACGCATTCATTTCATCAAGAAACAGATTACTAACAAAATATTATTCAGCCAAATCCTGATTTCTTCTCTTTGTTCAGCGGACTCAACAAACCGCAATATACACGATCATTATGTTAGCAAAACGCATTATTCCTTGCCTAGATATTAAAGATGGTAGAACCGTCAAAGGGGTCAATTTTGTCAACCTGAGAGATGCTGGTGACCCTGTCGAATTGGGAGCTGCTTACAGCGAAAAAGGGGCAGACGAATTAGTCTTTTTAGATATTACTGCTACGCACGAGAAACGCAAAACCCTCGCTGCTTTGGCTCGAAAAATAGCGGCACACCTCAATATTCCCTTCACGATTGGTGGTGGCATTAAAAGCGTGGCGGATGCAGAAATATTGCTGGAAGCTGGAGCAGATAAAGTGTCCATCAATTCGGCAGCGGTGCGGCGTCCTGATTTGATTGAGGAATTGGCGAAAAGATTTGGGAGTCAATTTGTCGTCTTGGCAGTAGATGCAAAGTGCGTTGGTAAGCAATGGCTGGTACATTTGAGTGGTGGACGCATCCCCACGGAGTACGATCTATTCGACTGGACAACGGAAGCAGCAGCACGGGGCGCAGGTGAAATCTTGTTCACTTCTATGGATCACGACGGCACAAAAGAAGGTTTTGCAAACGAAGCAACGGCGCGCATCTCCGAAAGTCTAAGTATTCCCGTCATCGCTTCGGGGGGCGCAGGACTAGAAGAACATTTTTACGATGTCTTCACCAAAGGCAAAGCCGATGCTGGATTAGCAGCTAGTATTTTTCACTTCAAAGAAATCGAAATTATGCAGTTGAAGCAGTATTTGAGTGATCGTGGGCTGAGCGTTAGGATGTAGCACTTAAGAGCTTGTTTGAAGCAGGATTGAACTATAAATCAGTAGTTTACGGTTCTGGCGAAGAAAATAATAGTGACTTTATCGAGATGAACGAGCGGTCCTTTAGGTAAATATTCAGTGAATATTTAAGCGAGAGAACCGCTTCGCGGATGGGTTAGCAGCGATTATTTTCAAAGTCAGGTTCGGAAAGTACTGGTTTACAGGAAGATAATGCTCCAAACAAGCTCTAATAGATAAGCTCCTCAAAAAATCTCTGCCATCATACATCTAGCACTGCCACCGCCAAATTTTTCGATGATATAGAGTGGACTGTGTAATATATTGGTATGCTGTTCAATTTGTGATTTTTGATCGGCTCGCAGCGAACGATACGCTTGTTCCGACATCACTAAAAAAGTATCCTCATTCGCATTACGAAGCTGTAGCATATTGCCTGCAAAAGCACTCATTTGTTCCAGTGAAATATTGATGATGGTTTTATTGGTTTGTGCGAAATTTTCTTCGAGTGTAGCTCGTTCGCTTTCATCCTGTATCGTATCCATACAAATGATGACGAAGGTCTCGCCCATAGCCATCATCACATTGGTGTGGTAAATGGGCTGTTCTGCTTCGTCCACGGCGTCAAATAACACTTTTTTATACGCCATCTTTTCGCAGAAATCATCCATCACAATTTCATCTGTCCGCACACTCCGACAGGCATAGGCGACTCGATTGGGGCGATCTAAGATCATGCTGCCGGTCCCTTCTAGAAAAAGTGTTTGTGCCTCGTATTGTTCTAGCGTTATGTGTTGTTTGTAGCCGAATTTCGCTTCCAATTTATGGATGATATCCATCCTTCTTTCTCGTCTACGCATAGGCGCAAAGACTGGATAGGTAATGATGTGCTTGCCCGCATGTGTAGAAAACCAGTTGTTCGGAAAAACAGCATCGTATTTGACTGGATGTTCGGTGTCTGGCACTATAATGATTTCAATTTTTGCTTCTCGAAGTTTTTGTGTCATTTGGTCAAATTCCTGCACGGCAAGTATTTGGATTTCGGTAGTACTCAGTTGGGTTTCGGCACTTTGGAAGGCATTGTTCGCGGCAGTCTGTGGGTTGTATCCAAAATGGGCTGGGCGCACCATGAGGACAGTGTTCGTAATTTGTCTTTCTTTCACACGATTAATATTTTTATATACTTCATCAGGCTAAGAATTAAACTTTTATAGGGCGTCTTTTGCTTCTGGGGCATCCCGTCCGCTAGCGGGTCTCTCCATTGAAAAGATACTCAATCTTTTCTGCAAGCACCATTGCGAGAATATCACCTCCTCGCCTTGGTAACTAAGGCTATCAGGCTGCGGACTTCTTCGTTCAGAAACAAAATACGCTCCTCTAAATTGTCTACTTCTTAACCTGATGAAGTATAAATACGAAATCTCCATGTAATATTCTATGAGGAACTATGCATAGATAAACGACTTAGTATGCTGTTGTTCCTCGAAATTTATGTGGATGTTGATGTGTAC
>JBCDKV010000317.1:0-6092 GCA_038746215.1 Bacteroidota bacterium
CGTTAAGTCGCAGACAAAAAATCTTTTAAGGAGGATTTTTTGTCTGCTCCGAGGGGAGTTTGAGGGAGAGAAGCATGAAAAATCATCAATTTTTCATGCTTCTCTCCCTTAAATTCCCCCTAAGCAGAAAGTCTTTTCACATTTGAAAAAAGACTTTCTGCGAATCTTGGCAACGAGATCCTCTATTTTCTATTTGTGTCCACTTTTGAATAAAAATTGGCATGTTTATCCGCTCACTTGACATTTTCTTTTGAAAGTATCAACTACTTTTTGTGTCTCAATAAACATGTCGAAAAATTTAACTTATTTCACACACAACAACTAAACAGCATGTTAAACACACTAGCTTTTATTCACTACAAGTATCTACGTCTCTACCCTTTATTACGCCACACCCTGCTTTTGGTCTTTCTGTTAGGCAGTCTTTCCGCTGCTGGGCAATGTTTATTGGTAGAACTACCATTGGATCAAAGGATCAGCGAAGCCAGCTATATCGTAGAAGGAAAAATCACTGGTAAGCGATGCTTTTGGGATCAGGGGTATAAGAATATATATACTGCTCATCAGATTGAGCTGTATAAGGTCTTCAAGGGAGAACTGCTGCCTACCAAAACTATAGAAATTATAACGAGAGGCGGTAGGGTTGATACGGAGATACAAATCGACCAGCCCAGTCTTCAGTTGCGAATAGGTGATGTCGGGCTTTTTCTGCTAAAAAAGAGTACGGTGAGCATTGGAAAATCTGAACTACTCGCAGACATCTACCTAGAATCGACGCAAATCAATCAATCTTTCTTCAAATACGACTTCAACAGTGGCGCAATATACGGCGCGTTCCATCGCTACCAAGATATTGAACAGGAACTCTATGCGCCCATCCAAGCACACACGCAACGAGCCGTTCAAAATAGACAGGCTTTTGATTTCAACAAAAGCGTGGCAGCTTTCGAGCTAGCCGTCGGTAAAATCATTAGCAGCTTCGATCCCAGTACGATCACTGCCGGTACGGGATCCGTATTAACGATTAATGGTTCTAATTTTGGAAATACCCAAGGTAACGGTAACGTAGAGTTCACCAATGCAAATATTTCCAATGGGAACACGCGAAATGTAGCTGCATTGCCTTTGCAGGTTTTGAGTTGGAGCAACAACCAAATTACGGTAGAAGTACCTAGCAATGCAGGGACAGGTCGCTTTGAGGTTATCACAAACGGAGGCACTGTGTTTACGAGTTCCAATAATCTGACGATACCCTATGCTAATTTGAACATCGCTATCAATAACGATGGCATCTTCACTTACCTGATTAATGCAAATAGTGCAGGCGGATATACTTGGTCTGCCTTTACAGATTTTTTCAATGGTACGGATTTGACAGGTGCTTTAGACGCGATCATCAGAGCGCAAGAAACGCATTGTGCAAATTCTGGCGTCAATTGGATACTACGCGACCCCACCACAGTGGATGTAGTGGCAAACGACGGCGTGAACGTGATAAGATTTGACAATGGGGCAGAATTACCTAGTGGTACATTGGGAAGATTAACAAATTATTACAGTACCTGTAATAACGTATATTTGTGGACAAGTGGCAAGGACATGGTCTTTAATGATGGCTTCAACTGGAATGCTGGACCTGGAGGGCCTGCGGGCAATCAATACGATTTAGAATCTGTCGCATTGCATGAATTTGGACATGCGCATCAGCTAGGGCATACTTTAAATGGAAGTGCAAATACTGGCGACATCATGTTTCCAAGCATTGGAATTAATTCTAACCAGAGAAGTCTCGCTACCAATGACGCCAACGGTGCGATGATCGTCTTTGGCAGAAGTAGTACCTTCGCTACTTGTGGGGAAAGCGTTATGACTGCTTCTGCCAATTGCATGATCTTACCCGTTGAACTAATTACTTTCGATGGTACTGCCATGCAAGATTACAATGTACTAACATGGCAGACCGCCACGGAGATCAATAATGTAGGATTTGAAATACAGCGTAGTTCGGATACTAAAACTTGGAAGACGCTAGGTTTCGTGAAAGGTGCAGGAACAAGCATTGAACAACAAACCTACGCCTACCACGATCATGCCCCACAGATCGGACTCAACTACTATCGTTTGAAGCAAATGGATAGCGATGATACTTACGAGTACTCCGAAGTCATCGCGATTACAAATGATAAAATTAGCGCGACTAAAGCCTTAATGGTTTATCCTAATCCAGCGACAACGGAACTGATCCTAGACTGGGAACAAACCGAACTCAGCGATTTTGACTTTGAAATTGTTAATTCACTAGGGGTATCGATTGCCCATTTTGCGGACTTGGTGGGAACACGCATGAAACTATCTGTCAGTCATTTACCGAGCGGTCATTATACCTTACTGGCAAAGGGTGAAGGTAGGGTGTTTACGCAGCGATTCATTAAGGAATAAGTATAAGTATACTGCGTATGGGATGAAAAAGTGCATTTCCATCTTTGTTGATTTGTTGAACTGTTTATTCGTTTAATAAGCTTAGGATCAACGTATTGCAGTTCAACGAATAAACAATTTCAACAGATAAACAGGTAAGTTCGTTTGCACAGATTTACCCCGTTTACAGTATAATTTATGAAGTCTTGTTTTTCTTAACATTTTACTTGAATATGATCTGAGTCAATATCAATAAATTGTGCAACCAGTATGCTTAGTGAGTCTCTTCGGAGGGAAACACCAAAGACTTCGGACACGCCTAAATAAGTATTCGCAAAATTCTCTTATCTTTAAGCCCGAAAGGAAAACTTTTGGAAGGCTTTGCAAAAAAATGAGGTTGCTTTTAAGGACTTTTTCAGAATCCTTAGAGCAACCTCATTTTTTTCTGGAATTATTCTGCGACGGGTTTATCTACTCACTTAATACTAACTCCTTTTGCGATTCAGGTAAACAAGCTCGAATCCTTCAAGGAGAAATAACAATCTATGACAATTTACTTTGGGCTTGGCTTAGATGAAGAAGTTCATACCTATCAGCAAGTGCAGGGAGGTGTCCGCTACGCAGGACAAAACCGCTTACTACGCATTTTAGAGACCCAATTGGGCTTTCAGGGCTACCCTTCTGATAATGAACACCTCCGTATAGAACAATATCGGCAGGCTCTGATGACGCATTTAGAGGCTACGGGCGATGCTTTTTATAAGAACTCCTTCGAGGCCGATCAAATGGCGGCGGCGACAGAAATGCTTTCGCGTAGGGATGAACTACTATTAGTAGGTTGGAATTTTTATAGCGAGAAATCTTTAGCGGAACGACTAAAAACATTAGCAGAATTAGAGCAACTATTGTTTGTTGAATTGAATGATGGTAGCCTGAAACGGGCAGATCAGATTACGCTTTCGCCTGGCTATTCGGATCGTTTCGTACAGGTCAAAAAACACCTAGGCAAGCGAGATCATCAAATCAAGCGTATTTATCTCTTAGAACCTTTCGACCTACTCCCCTACCCGATTCAGCAAGTCCTAACCCAACTCAAAGCTTTAGGAACAATCATCGAAGCTATTCCAACGCCAATACCTGATACGCAAAGTGATTTAGCGACTTTCCAACGCTTACTACTACCAAAAGCCGAGCGCAAAAAGCAAAGCCTTCAAAAAGATGGCAGCCTATTGATCGTGAAAAGCAAGCGAGATACGGATGGCGCAGCTTATTTGGCTAAATTATTGCGCAAAAATCCAACTTGGCAGCCCCACGTATTGATGACCGAAAAAAATCGAACATTGGATAATGCTTTGATACAAGAAGGTCTGCCGAGTATGGGCATATTATCCGCTTCCCTAGCACGTCCAATGTTACAAATCATCAAACTAGCACCTACCTTTCTCTGGAATCCTGTTGACCCTTTCAAACTGATGGAATTTGTCAACCTCAAAGTGAAACCACTGGAAGAAGAACTCGCCCATCGCATTGCTCAGCAACTCGCACAATCACCAGGCATTGGGAGCGATAATTGGGCAATTATGATACGAACTTATTTTGATGAAATCGAAGCTAAAGCCGCCAGCAACGCCTACCTGAACGTCGCGGAGATTCGACAGCAATACAACTTTTGGTTTAGGCGCACCCGCTACCAAACTTCGGGCACTGTTCCCATTGAGGAAGTGATCGAAATTTACAGCTACCTCAAAGATTGGGCAGCTAAGGCATTTGAGGATAGTGGCAATCGACAACAATCGCTTTTGGTGCTGAAAGAGCAAGCCAAACGCATCGAAGAATTGTTGAATACCCTGCCAGAACAATACCTGAGCTATTTGGAATTGGAGCGCATTATTCGCACGATTTACGAGCCTTCGCCCGTTCTATTTCGTCCGCAAGAAGTCGGATTTTATCCTTTCATTCATCATCCTACCGCTTTCATTCAATTGGTTGATAGTTTGGTTTGGTGGAATTTTACGCAGAGCGAACCCAATCATTTTTTCTCGCGCTGGTACCAAGCAGAACGTCAAGATTTGGCAAAATTGGGCATTCAATTGGATACGCCCAAGGAAGAAAATGCTCGCCTGATTTGGCAACGCCGACAACCCGTGCTACATGCTAAAGAACGCTTGGTACTCATCATGCCAGCGCAAGTGGGTGGCGAACAGGTGCAGCTACATCCGTTGTACAGCGACTTAGAAGCTGCTTTTGATAATTTGGAAGACATCACGCTAGATATTGATGAGCTGACAGCGCAAGCAAATTTTGAAACGCTTTTCGATTTACCAAGCTATCAAACACTTCCCAATCAAGGACTTGGGCGACCAAAAGCCTTTTTGGAAATCCCAAAATTGCAGGAGTACATCGCCAATGATCGCGAAACCTACACGAGCCTAGATGCCCTTTTCTATTATCCATACCAGTGGGTGTTGAAGTACAAAACGCGCTTGGTCAAGTCTTCCATTCTGAGCGTAGTCAAAGACAATACGCTACTCGGCAACTTAGCGCATCGCTTTTTTGAACGCCTGCTGAAAGCCGATGCAGTACAAAATTGGACAAAAGAGAAGGTGGAAACTTGGATAGATGAAGAAGCCAAGCAAATGTTTGGACAGGAAGGGGCGGTACTGCTCATGTATGGTCGAGAACCTGATAAAATTAATTTCCTCAATCGACTGAAATTTGCGGCTTGGAGCCTGCTTTCCAGCTTGCAAAAAAATGACTGGGCAGTGAAAGAAACGGAAATGAGGCTCGAAGGTGTTTTCTCGGATGTAGCGATTAAAGGGATCGCCGATTTGGTATTAGAACGCAAGGATGAATTAGCGGTCGTCGATTTGAAATGGCGTGGTTTGGGCTATCGCAAACGCATGATTAAGAATCAGGAAGACTTGCAATTGGTGCTGTATGCCCATTTGGTTGGCCCAAGCGATCAACGTGCGCATACCTCCTATTTCATCATCGAACGAGGCGAAATGATTGCCCGTAGCAATGATGCTTTTCACGAACTCCAAGGCGTCCAAAACGATTGTGATTGCAACGAAATTCATCATACGATCCTAGGCCGCATGAACTGCACCTACCACTGGCGCAAACAACAAATCGAAAAAGGGCTGATCGAAGTACGCTGCCAAAACACAATTCCAGATTTGCAGGACATGCTAGAGGCTTTTGGTCTGGAAGCGGAAAATATAGACATGCTAGAAATGAAGAGCGGTGATGCGCCTTTTGATGATTATCGGGTGTTGATTAATTTGGTAAGTTGAGGTTAGGTAACGATCAAATAATAACTTCCCGATTTGTGACGGCATCTTTCGTTCTGCTACTGCGTTGAAAAGCCTCGCCAGTCAAGAGGATTCCTACGTTTTTCGCCTTATATCAAAACAAAATCTGCTCGGTCAAAATGTGGAACTTATTTTTTGTCCGTTACTAGGGCTTGGGACAATAGAGGGCTTTTTCTATTTCTTATAACTTGTTATACTCCGTTCGGGATAAAAAAGTGCATTTTACGCTGTTGACATTTTTAAGCACAAATTATTACGTGTACTTTCAAATTTAGCGGCATCGAGCTTGCCAAATTTGATCAAGGTTTTTTATGGACGGAAATACAAATTTTTTTAGAAAAATTTGTGTTTCCGTCCGAA
>JBCDKV010000318.1:0-6077 GCA_038746215.1 Bacteroidota bacterium
CTAAGTTCTGTTTTCCTTAACATTTAACTCAAAAATAGCCTGAGTCAATGCCAAATAATCGCGCAACAAGTATGCTTGGAAAATCTCTTCGGACGGAAACACAAAATTTCACTATTTTTCTTGAAAAAATAGTGAAGTTTTGTGTTTCCGAAAAACCCTTTGAGCATACTTGTTGCGCGATTGCAGGAGCTTTACCAGAATTTATTTCAAGTACTGCTCAAAACTTTGTACACACTTCATAAGTATTTACAAGTCAGTACGATAAATTTACTTACACTTGCGCTTTTTTGCTGAGTGTAAGCAAATATAATCAATGTAAGCTTAACGCCATTGGCTAATATCCAAATGCCAACTGCTAATAGCTAAAGTCAAACTAAGGTTTTGCATCTTTCTTAGCTGCTCCCGCAAAGTCACCCGCCTTAATGATGATCATTTTATCCACATCGACGTATTGCTTCATCGCTGCGTTGACCTCTTCTAGCGTTAGATTAGCTACTTTCTCCTCCATTTGCTTGTCCCACATCATCGTTCGATCATTGAATAAATTACTACTCAATTTGCCAGCCAATGCAGCGTCTTGTGAACGCCTCAAGCTTTGTCCTTCTAACCAACCTTTTTTGGCTGCTTCAAACTCTTCTTGGGTGAAGCCTTCGTTCACTGCCTTTTCTACTTCCTCTCTAAACGCTTTTTCCAGTGCAGCTTTATTTTCTGGTGCATAAAAAGCATAAGCAAATAAAGCAGATCTTTCATCTTTTGAACGGGACTGGAAACCTGAACCTACGCCATAGCTCAATCCTTCTTTCTGACGAATACGATTCGCTAGACGATTGGATAGAGAACCTCCACCGAGCATATTATTGCCCATCACCATCGCTGGATAGTCGGGATGCTCATCATTCATTTTGATATTCATACCCGCTAAAAACATGGCATTGGCTTTATCTGGTGTTTCTATATCCTCGTTGCCTGTCTTATTGGCAGTGAAATCTGATTTCACGCGCTGGTAAGGTGTTTTGCTCTTCCAACCAGCAAATGCTTTGCTAACTACATTTTTGATTTCTTTTTCGTCAAAATCGCCTACTATTGATGCCGTAGCACCATCTGTAATCCCATAAAAATCTTTGTAGAAGGCTTTTACCTCCTCTAAAGTCACGGCTTTTACAGCTTCCATTTCCTCTTCCATCGTCATCACGTATCGAATATTTCCTTTTTTGTAAGGACTTAAAGCACGACTCAATTTGTTAGAAGCAATAGCCTGTGGCTCGGACAAATTTTGCTCTATACCAGCTAGTTGTTCTTCCTTCAGTTTGTTAAATTCTGACTCATCGAAAGCTGGATTTTTTAGTATATCCGAAACTAACTGAATGGTTGCTGCTAAATTAGCGCGCTCCGTTTCAATACGAATATTCACCGACTGCTCATCACCAGATACTCTTAGCCTAGAGTTCAACTCATCTAGCTTATCCTGAATTTCCTGACGGGTCATACTAGTCGTACCTTTATCTAGCATACTCGCTGTCATTTCACCAATGGTCGTCTTACCTTTTAGAGCTGCTTCATTACCAATCCGCAGCGTCATATTTGCAACCACCGCATCTCCACGAGTCTCTTTTGATAGCAGTGCAAACTCAATACCATTAGCCCCTTCGTGCTTTTTAATTCGGCTTTCAATATTTTCGGGCGACGCATCAAAAGCCTCTCCTTCGGATATCGTTTCTCGACCCGTATAATCCGCTACCAGTGCCGCTACGTCTGGCGCATCTGGAATCTCTGCTCTATCGGGTTCGGTGGTCGGAATAAACATGCCCACGGTACGATTGGAAGGCTTAAAGTACCTTTCAGCGACTTGAATGACATCCTCAACCGTCACTTGCTCGATATTATCTCGAAACAAAAAGAACAATCGCCAGTCACCCTGTGCAATAGATTCACTCAAACGCACACCAATTCTTCCTGCATCATTATAAGCCAAATCCCAATTTTTCAAAATTCTTGCTTTAGCCCGATCTACTTCTTCTTGTGTGGGTTGCATAATCGTTACACTATCTAAGGTGTTGAGCAAAGTGATCTTAGCCTCCTCTAAATCGTTTTCTTTTCGTACATCTACGTTAAAATAAGCAAAACCACCCTCCTTGAGTCCAGGAGCAAATCCCCACTGGTTAGAAGCTTTTTTGCTTTCTACCAAAGCCTTATACAAACGACCTGATGGCTCGCTGGTCAATAGTTGTTCCAATACTGCCACGGGCGCAAAATCTGGATGTGCCCCAGGTGGTGTATGATACATTGCAGAAACCACTTTCACATCACCTGATCTCCTTAAAGTGACCATACGTTCACCGTCTTGTGTAGGTTCTTTGGTGTAAGTTGGAATCAATTCGCGTGCTGGGCGAGGAATCTGACCAAAATACTTATGGACTAGTGCTAGCGTTTTTGCTTCATCAATTTTACCCGCTACGGTGAGTACTGCATTATCTGGCTGATAATATTTTCTATAAAAAGCTTGCAGTCGATCAATAGGGACATTCTCTATATCAGCTCTTGCACCAATAGTGGTGTTACCATAATTATGCCAGATGTAGGAAGTGGCTAGCGTACGTTCCAGCAAGATGCCTACGGGACTGTTCTCTCCTATTTCAAACTCATTGCGCACAACCGTCATCTCACTATCCAAATCTTCTTTAGCGATATAAGAATTAACCATACGATCTGATTCCATATCCAAAGCCCAAGCTAGATTTTCCTCCGAAGCAGGAACGGTTTCAAAATAGTTGGTTCTGTCGTACCAGGTTGTGCCATTGAATTGCGCACCGCGATCTTTCATCTCTTTCGGGATGTCCTCGTGATTGGGTGTGCCTTTGAAAACGAGGTGTTCCAGCAAATGCGCCATACCCGTTTCGCCGTAACCTTCGTGTCGCGAGCCGACCAAATAAGTGACATTCACCGTCACGGTAGCTTTGGACTGATCTGGAAAGAGTAGAACTTTTAATCCATTGTCCAACTCATAGGCAGTAATGCCTTCCACGCTCGTATTTTTGATAACGCCTTCTGGCAGTGCCTCTTTTTGTGCAAAGGTGATAACATTTAAACACATCAACAACATGCAGCAGCACGTTACAATCAAGTGATTTTTCTTCATTTTGTAAAAATTTATAAAAATTGAATTGAGTACCTGATAATTTGTTTTCAAAAAGTCCTAAAACAATAGCGCTACAAAGCATTTAGCTTTATAGCGCTATTCAGAAGGGGAAAACTATTAATTTAATAGCCGCTTTTTCTCTCGGGTAAATTCTTCTTCGGAAAGCAATCCACGCTCTTTCAAGTCGCCCAGCTTTTGTAGTTGATCTAACAAATCTGGTGTAGTTTGTAATAAATCTGTCTTGGGAGCTTCTACTTGTGGCGGAGCTTTAAAAATAATTTCTTCTGTAGGTGGCTCGTCGGTTACTTCGAGTGGTGGTGCTTGCTCTTCTAGCTTGAATCCTTTATCAGCAAAATCTTCAAATGCATCTTGAATCCTCAGGTAAGCTAGGGCATCGTGTGTTCTAATTTTTTGGAAGTCATTGAATCCATTCTTCACCGCCTGATCCAAATGGAAGATAGATCGCTCGGTATTTTCGATCAGGGAGTATGCACAAGCCAAATTAAAATGAGCAGCAACATCTTTCGCGTCTACGTCCAGCACTTGCTCGAAGCAATCAATTGCGCCTTCATAGTCGTATTCTTTAAAACGCTTGATACCTTCTGCTTTGTAAGTATTCTTGCGTTGCATTTCTGCTTTGCGCTCTTGCCTTTCTTGCTGACGTGCTTTTTCTTTTTCTTGTCGAGATTCTTCTCTTTTCCGCTTTTTTTGGCGACGCTCCCAGTTCTCAATTTCTCGTTCTCTGTGGTAACGCTTTCGCTCGAAAGCCTCCTCTTTTCGTTCTTCCCAAAGATTTTTTTTCCGTCTATTTTCTCGCCACTTGTCCTCCTTACGGCGTTCTTTTTCCCAGCGTTCTCGTTTGCGTTGCTCTTTCAGGTTGCGCCAATTATATTTGGCATCAAATTGATCTTGATCCATGGAAAGGAAAACCATAGCATCTATGAATCCAATGATGGTTGGAATCATCGTCGCCATGAAGACACAATGCACAATACCTAGCCAAATTTGTCCTAGATAGAAGCGATGTACGCCAAAAGTTCCCAAGAAAAAAGCCAATACTGCGGCTACATTTTTATCTTTCTTATCCATTCAAGCTATTGTTATTGATTGCAGGTCGTTCTTCGTTTCTGTTTTTGATTCAATTCATCCATTTTATATGTCCCTTTACTCCTATATTCTAACGCATAATTCATAAAAAAGACTAACAAAAACTGCAATCATTCGATAAAACATACCAAAAGATAGACAAGTTGACAGGAATCTTAAGATACTTGATACTGGAAGCCATTTCGAGAATATTTTTTACTGCGAGACAGATAGCGTCTACTTCCTGAATGAATCAATAAAGGTCAGTTTTATTATGATTGTCTTAATTTTGGGTAAGTGTCTTTTGAAAATACGAAGACTAAATTTATCTTTGGGTGCGCTTGTTGTTTCAACATAAGATATTTAACTAGGTGTGTACGAAGTCTCATGTTTTTTAACATTTTACTTCAAAATAGCCTGAGTCCATGCTAAAAACTTCGTACGCTCCTACTACTTTACCTAGCCAAATATGAAAAAATCGTTTACACTTCTACTTTTAATTTCTTTCGCCTATTACCTCAACGCTCAACAAGATCCTTCTATTACAACCTATATGTTCAATACCCTTGCCATCAATCCTGCCTATGCGGGTAGTCAAGGGTATCTAACTACTAATTTATTAAATCGAAATCAGTGGCTAGGCTGGACGAACGAAAATTCCAAAGCTCCTAGCACACAAATATTATCGCTGCATGCGCCCGTCAACAAACGATTGGGACTGGGTTTTCATCTGAGCAACGATGTGATTGGAGCAAGTCGGACGACCAGTCTGAATACAACTTATGCGTATCGCATTACTTTTCCTTTTGGAACGATTGCTGCTGGTTTGCAGGCGGGCTTTGTGAATTGGCGAGCCGACTGGAGTGATGTCAGCCTGAGAGATGGATTTGCAGCAGATCCCGCTTTCAATGAGGTACCTGAAAGCCGCTTACTGCCCAATTTTGGACTAGGATTCTATTTCCAAAATGATTTTGCCTACGCAGGATTTTCGTTACCGCGTATTTTGCCACTTTCGTTGACCAAAGCAGCAGATCGAGACAATGCCACTTTGTACGATGCGACGCTCTATCGCCACTTCTACTTTACAGCGGGCGGTATACTCCCAATCGTCTCCGATGATGTTGTATTCAAGCCTTCTATTTTGTTCCGAAAAGTAGGTGGATTTGGAAAATCGGCAGTCACGACCGATCAAGCAGCTAGTCCGACTTCTATTGATTTGGATGCTTCGGTTTTTCTGTTGCAGACCTTGTGGATTGGTTGGTCTTATCGCTGGTCGTTGGAAGGAACTTTTGGTCGTAATAGTTCACACGACTCGATGGACTTCTGGGCAGCTTTTTATCTGCAAAATGGACTTCGCCTAGGTTTCGCCTATGATATTGGCTTGACGCCTATTCGGAACTATAGCAGTGGCTCTTTGGAGCTAATGGTTGGCTACGATTTTAATGTTAATATCTCCAATGTGCAAAGTCCGAGGTATTTTTGAGTAGAAGAAATAGAAAGACGGCTCGTTTATAGATAGCACTTGGTCGCTAGATTAATTGCCTTAGGGCTTAGTTTACGTCAATGTCTGATTTCCTACTCATCAAGCTGCAAAAGAAGTGCCACAACCACAGGTATCCGTCGCATTAGGATTATTGAATGAGAAACCTCTATTTTGTAAGCCTTCCACCCAGTCAATTTCCATGCCAATTAGATACATCGCATGTGCTTTCTGAACGTAAACTTTGATGCCTGCTATGTCATGCTCTAGGTCGTTCTCTTTTTTGACATCAAAACCTAAAATGTAGGAAAAACCAGAGCACCCACCACCTTTTACACCGATGCGTAGTCCGTGTTCATCTGATATGTTTTGCTC
>JBCDKV010000319.1:0-6067 GCA_038746215.1 Bacteroidota bacterium
AGAAAAATAACTGAGAATCGGTGTTTCCGTCCGAAGAGAATTACTGAGCATACTTGTTGCTCAATTTGCGGACATTGACCTGAACTATACCTGAGTCAAATATCAGGAAAAGTGAAATCTGCACAGTCGTTATTCGCATTTATAACACTTTGTTACGCAACAATGAACCAATGCAACCATGAATCCCCCTCCTAATCCGTCAAAGCCGCAAATACATCCTTACTTCTACCCATAGCCGCTAAAGTTTGCCCTGCTTTCACATTAGTTAGTTCCAGCGTGATGCCTTTTGTTTTGTGTTGCGTTGCCACTTTTGCGCCCGTGGAGAGGGTGGTCCAAGCTTCCCAACTCGATTCGATGCCGCCGATGGGAATGACTTTGATCCACATTTTCCAAGCCGTTGGTAGACCATTTTCATCCAGTAGCCACAAATAACTGTCGCCAGGTGTGAGGCCTCCACTGGCATAGCTCACCATCAGTCCCTCGCTGCCATCTTCTAGCTGCACGATAGAACGACTAGTTCCCACATCAAAAGCCTTCACTGGTGCATTCAGCCAAAAACCATCGTTCACAAAGAACGACCAAGCTTTTTTCACCAATTTATCCGCCGCATCGCCTTCCAAAGCTGCGTCCCCTTCCCAAGCCTTTCCACTGATCTCATTTGGATTGAGCAAGACCGTTTTATCGCTCCATTTTACTTCCACCAAATGCCGTTCTTTATCCCAAAAATAATCGTGCATACCAGCAAACGTCCACTGCACATAGCGCGTACTGTCCCAAGCCGTTTGATCGACTGCTGCTAACATTTTTTGTGCGAGTTGATCTGCTTGTTCGCCTGTCTCTCCAGTTGGTTTGGGTTGACTAGAGGCTTTCAAGAAAATGAAAACTCCAATAATTAGTACCAACAAGACGATACCGATCCATTTTAAAACCTTTAGCATTAGCGTGTAGATTCATACTTAAAACAGCTAAGAATTATAACTTTTGATGGCAGCTTTTCCACCCCATCCGCTAGCGGTTCATTCGCTTGAAAGTTCTGCCACCCATCCACTAGCGTGGTTCTCTCTCTTAAAAGTCCACTGGACTTTTACCCTGAGGGATCGTTCGTTCATCCTTTGGAATCGCTCATTCATTTTCTACTTTTAAACTGCTCAAATATCCAGATATGCTTACAGTTTAAAAGCAAAAACTAAGAATAAAATCTTCTCCTCAAAAAATACAATTCTCAACTGTTTTAAGTATATGAAAGGAAAGTGAAACTCTGAAAAGCATAGAAAGGTTGAAAAGTTTATGCACTGCTTAGCATTCTCTTTTGAAAACAACTTCATCTGTAAGTACTCAATCTGTCAGAATCAGGATTTTCAGAATTCATTGATTTTCAGGATTACTAAGCACGTAGCCTTCCAAATGAGATGCTACGCGACTTGTTTGGGAATCCTCTCATCCTGTGAATCTTGGTTCTGACAAAAAGTTAGACGTCTTGAGCAAAGTTTTGAGCAACACTCGGAACAAGTCTTAGTAAAAGCTCCTGAGATCGTGCAACAAGTATGCTCAAAGGATTTTATGGACGGAAATACTAATTCTGAATTAAATCCAAGGTGAAGTCCAATTTAGCGTTTCGATCATTGAGATAGTCCTCCCACCGTTGAGGGACGGTATGGTCGGGTAGTATTCCCCGCCCACGTATTTTGGGTTCGACATTAATTTGGAAGTGAACCGTGGGTAGGTCGATTTTTATTTTGCTATTGGGTAGCTTGATGGTTTCTGAGTAGCCGCTAACATTGCCTTCGTAAGTCCCTCCTGTTTCCACACCTATAAATATTCCTCTATCACTCATTTTTACGAGACTAGAAAACTCTGCACCGCCCGAAAAAGTCAGTCCGCTGGTCAAGACATATAATTTGCCATCGTATATCAGGTCAGGTTCGGGTGCTTGATAATTGAGGTTGGAGTAATAATCGCTCATCAATGTAAAAGCACCCCTTTCGGCAATGCTATCTTTCCACTGCCACTGGTCTTCGATATAGTCCTCATCGTCTTTGTTTTTGCGATAAGGTGTTTCCAGCATCGTCACTTTTTTGTATTTCTGCAAAGGCTGCTGAGCGAGGTAGCTAAACAAAAGATTTTCGTTGCCTTCTGTTCCGCCCGTATTGGCTTGCATATCCATGATAAGATGCTCGATATTGAGTTGAGCGATCTGTTTAAAAGCATCTGCATAGAAAGCTTGGTAGTCCATATCATCATCTCCAAAATCAGGCACACTTAGGTAGGCAATAGAATCTGCGATGATCTTGAAGGTAAACTGATTGTAGTCAAAAGACTTGCTAGGGAAATTCGCGTTTTTTGCTTTAAAACGGGTGTAAGGAATAGCATCTAAACGAAGTTTCGCAGGCTGCGGCGAATCATAAGCCTGAACGCTCAGCTCGAAATGTTTGGCTTTGCCATAGACCAAACGATAGAGCAAAGCAAAGCTGACACCGCTCAACCATTTGTACTTCGAGGTCTCGTTGAATCCATCGGAAGGCAGAAGCGGCAAAAATCGCTGAACGATTGCTTCGACGGTTTGCCCATTAATGGTAAGTATTTTCATCCCTTTCTCGAGCTGAGATACTGCTTTCCCGTAATTTTGAGTGACTACCAATGTTTGATCACAGAATAGGACTGTGAGTGGGAGAAAAGACTTCGACAGTCCGATTTTTACTTCACTACGCCGTGGCAGGTCAATTTCTGTGTGCCCCTCGTTGGTCAATGCCGCCGTGTACCTTACGGTTTGGTAGAAGTCCAGTAGCGACATGGGCTGTGTCAGAGTTGCACGAATGCTATCTATTTGCTGATCTACGACTGCTCGATCTACGTAATTGTAAAGTCCTTGGTGTTG
Source organism: Bacteroidota bacterium (assembly GCA_038746215.1). Classification (GTDB taxonomy): domain Bacteria; phylum Bacteroidota; class Bacteroidia; order Chitinophagales; family Saprospiraceae; genus JAAUTG01. The sequence continues at coordinate 2,876 of JBCDKV010000319.1, forward strand.
CAGGCGAAGTTGGGTGATGAGGTAATCGAAATCCTCTTGTAGTGCCTCCCGTTTCAAGCTGGACTGCGTGAAAGCACTGTGACCTAACAACAAAAAAAACAATACGTAGACGAAGTATATGCTACTCAAAGAAATATTCATAGCTCCAAAGAATTTTCTCAAACACACGATGTTGTACCAGCATAAATTCCGATTCATCAACGGAAGCGAAATAGCGTTCCAGTCTAGTATCGGCTAGTTTTCGTCCAGTAGTGGGGTCTATATTTGGGGCGTCGATGTAGATTGGAAAGAGCTGTGCTTTTTGAGTGTTGCCGCTGATTGTCTCCAAAGTAATAGTGGCAAAAGGAATCGTTTGCAACACGCTATCTTTGCGTGGATTTTTGCTCTCAAAAGCTTCTGCTCCGATGTATTTGAAGTTGACTAAAAAACGCTCGACCAGCCCTTGTGAGACCTCTTTTGAAATACTCGGCGTGAAATCATAGAACGGCACTACACTGTATTGAGCGCCTTCTTTTTTCAAGCGAAAAGACTTATTCTGTTGCTTCGGATATTCCACACTGATGGACTTGATCTGCTCCACCCTTGCTCCAAAAACCGTCTTATCTCGCCATTCGTCTTCGCTCAATGTGAAACGAAACCGTAAATTACCGCTCCAAGAAGGTAAGTGCATCACATAGGGTTGCTCGCTGTTCTCCATAATCATATACGTACCTCGCTCGTCGGGTGTCGACCCTCCAATGTAATAGGATCTGATCAAATCATCCGTTCTATCGTAAAGCTCAACTTTGATACCATTGGTCGCTAAATCTCTAACCATATTCGGCACGGCAGCATTGGCGGGCTTGTACTGCATTTGCATTTCGCGCACCGCTCGCAATAGGTTTTCCATAGCCGTCGGAGAAGCTTTGTGCGCACCATTGTACACCCAATAATCGTTTTTGCGTTCCAGCGTAATTTTTTCCCCCGACCGTTTCACCATGAATATCTTATCAATGATGTCGGTATCTTTGACTTTAAATTTCCGATCCCAATCGGGCAGCGTACTCTGTTGCGTCTCTTGTCCTTCGTTCAGGTACCAAGCTGTTCCACCACCTAATACGACAAAAAGGAACAGCAATAAGACTATATTTCGATTCATAATAATAGATTTTGAAAGGATATTAGACGAGCTTATCAACTCGCTTGACATTTTTATTTTGTTTTAGGACTGTAAGAAGTCTCACTTCACTTGAAGAAAGCCTGAGCCAATGCAAGTACTTTATCTAGCATACCGCCGCCTACGTATCCAATTATAAAGTAAGCCAAAAATCAATAGAAACACTAGGGGCAAAACAATATTGATCAATTGCCATTTGGTTTGCTCGGTTTCGGCACGTACCACATCCAATAGGCGCAATTTGACCTCCTTCCCCCTAGCTTCAATGACGCCATTATCATCCATCAAATACTCTATGGCATTGAGCAGAAAATCCTTATTGGCATAGGTGTAGCGATCAAAACGATTTAAGCCCAAGGGCGCAGCAGAAAAACCATTGGGAGAATCAGGATTCGGACGCACCAAATTTCTAGCAATGTCGCCATCTGCTACTACGATCATTCGATTGGGTACGCTATTGGCTTTATACTCAATGTTTAGTCGCTCTAAGGCTTGCATAAAACCTTCTGCGACTCGATTCTCGAAAAAAGAAGGAAAAACACCTTCGTACAAAACGGCAAGTGGTCGGTAGGGTTGATTGAAATTATCTGGATTAGGTTCTTGTCGTAGAAATTCAAAATCTAGCGTCGTTGGTGAAAATTGTACCCGACTGCGTGGCGAAGAAGCTAGCAAAACCGTTTTTTCTACCTGCGTTTTCGTTTGCACACTGGTATCTATGGAAGCTACAAATTGGAAGTTGACGCGATCTAAACTCTTGACGGTAGGGTGATCGGATTTGGGGGCAACGGCAGGATGGTAGTAGAATGGAAAACGATCAAATTGTGCTTGCGTTCCTAATTGTCCCACTTTGAGTTGGATACTCGAACACTCCAAATCTAAAACCATATTCGGGTCAATCCGAATGCCGTATTTGAACAGTAAATCCTCAATATTCAGTTGATAGTCACGTGGCACGTAAGTTCCATTGGCTTGTACACTATCAATATTCACGTTTAAGCGATCTATCAGCCACAGCACTTTGCCACCATTCATAACATACTGATCGATCTTGAATTTATCTTCGGGCGAAAAGGCATAGCGCGGTTTCGCTATAATCAAGACTGCAATGCGATCAACGGGTAAAGTCACCAAACTGTCGAGTGGCAAATGTCCCGTATCGTAATACTGGCGCAGGGTGCGCTCTAGGTCATAGACTTGCGGCGGCGCGAGTTCTCCGTGTCCCTGCAAAAAGACGACATTGGGTTTACTGCTGGTCTGGAGTTTTTGAATGGCATTGGCAAATTTGTATTCCAGTAGTGCTACACTATTATTCAGTACCACGTCTGGATTGACGCCGATTTGGTCGTTTTCTAGTAAATTGACGGGATACTTCCTGCCTTGATAGTTAAAAACGGCATAAGGGTAAATCGTTTTTTCAGATTGGCTTTCCGCATCTTTTAGCCGTAAATTAGTCGGCTGAATCCCATCTTTTTGTAGCTCTTTTTGTCTAGCTTCTTTTTGCTCAGCAGTGCCTTCCAATGGATCATTAAACTCATATTCCAAATAAGGCGATGCCGAACGAAAGTCCTCCAACAACTCACGTGCGCTTTTCTGCAAGCGTTTAAAACCCGCTGGAAAGTCTCCGTCTAACAACACATCTACGTAAACTACTTCCTCTAAATTGGCAAGCAATTCTTGTGTTGGCTCGGTCAGGGTATATCGTTTTTCCTCCGTCATATCGACGTAGCCATGAAAAAAATTGGCTAGAATATTGATGAAAATTAATATTCCAATGACCAAACCCAGTTGGATGAATGCTTGCGTTTTTTTATTCATTAAGTTTGTTTGTAGAGATTAGCAGACGGAAGTTAGCAGCTATGCAACAGCCTCACAAATACACTATTAGATGAAATACTGGCTATCCTTCTAACGTTGTAAAAGTAGTAACCGAAATTTATGATTCAATAGACTAGAATAATTATAAGTAACTGTAAATCATTGCTTTAAAATTATTCAAAACTAGACAAATCCAATTTTTGCACATATTCGTTTACAAC
>JBCDKV010000320.1:0-6052 GCA_038746215.1 Bacteroidota bacterium
GTATGCTCCGTAATTCTCTTTGGACGGAAACACAAATTTCAACTTATTTTTTAGAGAAAAATAAGTTGAAATTTGTGTTTCCGTCCATAAAAAACCTTTTGGCATACTTGTTGCGCGATCTCAAACACTTTACTAAGCCTCAAAAGTTTAGCAAAGCTGTTCCTGCCACAAAGTGGAGTACTTTACCCGTTATTCGCATTATTAGCACTTAGCTGCTAAGTACTTCTTAGTTAAGCGCTTCGATTCATTTACTCTCTGTCTTTTCGGAAGATCGTCGCAAAATATCAATTTGATCTTGACGCTTCAATCAGCTAAAGTCTAAAGTCTAGTTAAGGGAAATTGGAAAAAAATCATCAAAGACAACATCATTTCTGTTTAAAAGGGCCACCCAAATTGCTAATTGTTATGAAATAAAAATTAGCAATTTGATTACAGAAAGCGTTAACTGCTTTTAATATTCAGATGAACATGTATAAAATTGAGCAAAGATACCTTTCTAGCCATTCTCTAGTGCCTGAAACTTCCTACTCGCAATTAGTTCTTCATTAATAGCTAAATGCATCATCATGTAGAAGAGCTGATGACCAATTTGCTCAAAATCCAAATTGATGACGGATGTCATGGCGACACTGTTTCTGATATTTGGCGTTAGTCCCTTTGCCATTTGGTACTCATCATAGATTTTCTTGATGAACCCATTTTGTTGTGCTAAAGCTGATACATAGTCCATGAACGAGCTTTTATTCATCAAACAGTAATAATTAATGATTGCTCCCGTCTCCGAATGCTGAAAACCGCACTTGTTGGAAAGTATGTCTGAATTATCCACGCCCTCTTCAATATTTTGCAAAGAAAACGTACTGGTGTACGGAAAATTAGTCGTGAATGGCACATCTTGACTAATATCAGACATCAATATTCCCGCATGACTTTTGTAGCAATCGGAAATTTCGTTGTGGCTGATAGTCGCGCAAAGTTGGTTATCAAATGCTTGTTTTACCGCAAGTAGTTGTTCAATCGTTTGCTCGTCGAAGAAGTTTGCCAATGACACGTCATCAAATGATTCAGCCATCTCGCTATCCACTGAGGTATTAGTTGTTGTAGGAGTCTTATCTTCATTTGCTGCTGCGGCTGTTGGCTCGCCTTGGCTTTCAGCTTTCTTTCCGCTGACTTCATCATTACAGCTCGCCAAGATTATGCTAAAGCTTAAGCATAGGTAGCATAGAATTTTATTCATCATACTTTATTGTTTTGTTTGTGTTTCTACAAGGTAATTTCGAGCTTTTGTGTGCTACAAATTTTATGGTATAGTGTCAGAAAATAGAATAGCCCTACCAATTTTTTGACCAATTCATCTGTTTGTTTGACATAAGTCCTCCCAAAAATGTCAACTACTTTTACTACTATGGTGGATTAGTCAATTTTTTTCCAAATTTTAACATTTTCTGAGATTCATAAAATTTGAACGACTCACTTTGACCTAGAATTTAATGCTTGGAATACTCCTTTTTGCCACCAAATTAAATTTGGTATAACAATTTACGCTTTACGTCTTAAATAGTATGATTACCGAAGAGACTGGATTTTTTCATTTTTCCGCTTCAACTTGCAGCCGAAAATCAACAGAATGCATTCAATATCTTTACAATTAGTCGTCTGATCAACTGCTACTTGTAAATCTTCAAAGCGAGAAACTTTTTTCATCACAAAGAAAGGATCACATCATGGAAATGTTGTAGCATTTATTTCAATTCGATTGAATGCTTTTTCGCTAGCATTTGTGCGTTAGATAGAGCAGCAAAAGACATATAGTTTTCGGAAGATCATTTCATCTTCATCGGCATTCGAGCCATTTGTTTGTCATCACTGCACAATTTTTCGCCACACAACATCACGCTTGTCCTAGCGCATATTCAACACTTATTCGGGAACACGAGAAGTATAAGCGCAGCTAATGTATTGCTTTGGCACTAGAAACTAATGCTTTTAGTGATACGAATTTGCATTATAATTCTTTTTCCCAGAAGTAATGGTCTTCCTTTCTTGCAACAATTTTTGTTATGAAAAATTTAATGTTTGTTTTCAGCTTACTATTTTTATGCTCTAGCTTTTCTGTATTTGCTACTAGCCCAACGGAAAAAGGGGGAATAGCACCCATCGTGAAAATAAAATCGGTGGAAAATGAGATCAGCTTACGCCTTTATTTTGCAAATCTCTTGCAACAGACCACTTATTTAGAGTTGGTGGATAAGAATGGAAAAAGCGTTTACAACGAAACGATTGCGGATAAAGCTTCTTACGCTAAAAAGCTAGATTTGAGTAAAATCAGTAATGGTACGTACACTGTTTTCGTGGAAAATGACCGTATTGAAGTAACGCAACCAATCCTAATCGCAGGCAGTGAAATCACAGTATTGGAGGAGAAACGTATAGAAAAAGTCGCACCGACGATGGAATATAAAGACAATGCTATTTTCTTTCAACTTGCACCTAGCTTACGTGCTAAACGCGTAACGGTAAATATTTTGCAAGGCGAAGAAATTGTCTACGAATCCAAAGAGATTATGATGTCTACGATGCAAAAACAATATACGCTAGATAATCTTTATCGTGGCACTTATACCTTTCGCGTCATAGTCGATGGTAAGGCTTATTACAAGAAGATAGCTATTCAGTAGCGGTGGTCAATTGTAGGGATGCATCCCAAAATGTCGCAGTCCTGATAACGGTCATTTTCAGAATGACTGTTATCTAGGTAAAAAGTAGAACAGATGACAAGCATTTTAGAAATACTCGTCATCAGGAGCGACATTTTGAGATGCGCCCCAACTAATTTTGTGATTCGGGTAAATATATCGATTTACAGTCCAAAAGCACTCACCTCAAAACGATTATCGTGGATTCCTCGAACCATGAGTTCATACATCTGTTTTGCACTTTTAAATCAATTTATACTCCGTTCGAGATAAAAAAGTGCATTTTACGTTGTTGACATTTTTAAGTACAAGCTATTACGTGTACTTTCAAATTTGGCGGCATCGAGCCTGCCAAATTTGATCAAGGTTTTTCAAGGACAAAGAAGCGAGAATCGCTGAAAAAACCTTGATTCGCTGAGGAGGTGTCGACCTCCTCCTCAGCGAAAACTTACCCTCAAATCTAGCGGTAAATGATGTGAACAAAACCTATCTTTTTTCAAAAATAAAAGCACTTTTTTACCTCGTTTGCAGTATACCATTCATCTCTCAACGCATGCGCATTCTCATCCAAAGAGTATCCGAAGCCTCTGTGACCATAGCGGGCAAAGTAAAATCAGAAATAGGGACAGGGCTGCTAATTTTGTTAGGTATAGAAGCTGCTGATGAAGAAGCAGACATCACTTGGCTGTGTAGAAAAGTTAGTCAATTACGAATATTCAACGATGAGAACGGTGTTATGAATAAATCCGTCATGGACATCAATGGCGATGTGCTGTTGATTAGCCAGTTCACCTTACACGGCAGTACCAAAAAAGGCAATCGCCCCTCCTACATTCGAGCCGCGAAGCCAGATGTTGCCATTCCACTCTACGAAGCTTTTGTCAAAGCATTAGAAAACGTACTTCAAAAAAAGATCGGTACGGGCGAGTTCGGTGCAGATATGAAAGTACGACTCCTCAACGACGGGCCAGTCACCATTTTTATGGACTCTAAACAGAAAGAGTAAATGATGACAGAAAATCGCGCAACAGACAGGCTCAAGAAGTCTCTTCGAAAGGAAACATAAGCTTTCTAATGATTTTCGACACGTTTATCTGAGTTGCAAAAGTAGTAGACACTCTATTCTTGAAAACAGAAAAGACTTTACTAATTTGAGTAATAGTCTAAATTTGGCTAATAATGCGAATAACGATTGTACAAATCTCATTTTTCTTGACATTTGACTCAGATATGGTTCAGGTCAATATCCGCAAATTGAGCAACAAGTATGCTCCGCAATTCTCTTCGGACGGAAACACAAATTTCAACTTATTTTTTAGAGAAAAATAAGTTGAAATTTGTGTTTCCGTCCATAAAAAACCTTTGGGCATACTTGTTGCGTGATCTCAAACACTGTACTAAGTCTTAAAAGTTTAGTAAAACTATCACTGCCACAAAATGGAGTATTTTACCCGTTATTCGCATTAATAGCTAACGGCTAATGGCTAACGGCTAATAGCTAACAGCCAAACGCCTAATGACTCAATTCGTCCTTAGCAGGTGCGCTAGCGTGAAAATCTTGATAGACTCTAGGTAAATAAGTGTCCATCAATTCAATCACCCTTTCTCTGCGTTCCGAACGAACAATCATACCGACGTGGTATTCTTTATTAATCCGCCAAACGACTTCTGGATCATTGAAAACAGACATATCAGGATACTGGTAGCGAGATAAGGAGACTAAAATTCCAGCATAGTCATTGCGCACTTTTGGCAATTGATAAGTTGTCCCTTTAGCCATAGCGGTTTCTACCTTCGCCCACTCCGCCCAGAGATTAATGTCCGAAGACATCTCTACCATCTCCGCAATATGCGCTCCTCCGACGCGGCTAGAGGTTTCTAAGAAATAAAATGTCCCATCTTCGTGCGCTCGAATAAATTCGGTGTGCGAAGCACTAAACTGCATACCAAAAGCTTGTAGGACTTGCTCGTTCATGGCTTTCAAGGCTTGGTCTTCTTCTCCATCAAACGCCAAGGTAGTTGTACGGAAAATGCCACCGCCGTGTGCCACTTCGAAAGGCGTGTTCATGTATTTAGAAGTTCTGACGAATTTTACCTGACCATCTACCGTAAGGGCATCTGCATGGTACACATCGCCTGGCGTGAATCGCTCTAAAAGGTAGCGATGACGGTCTTCACCCATTTCATCTAGGATTTGCCAAAGTTGTTCTTTAGAATGAATTTTTCTCATACCCACCGCAGAAGCCTCTGAGCGTGGTTTGATAATCCAAGGTGTGGGGACACTATCGGCGTAAGCATTGATCGCTTCGTCATTGAAGAGTGCCGTGAAAGCAGGAACGCTGATACCTGCCTCTGCTGCCTTCATTCGCATGGCTAGTTTGTCTCTGAAATAGCGCACGGTGGTCTGTCCCATGCCAGGAATGCGAAACTGCTCTCTGAGATAAGCTGCTTTTTCCACATCAAAATCATCGAGTGCCACGATCCGATCAATTTTGCGGCTACGCAACAGCCAAGCCAAACCCTTTGCCAAATTTCCCATGTTTTCGGGAGAATTTGCATCGGAATCCATGTAGAAAAATTCGTCGATTGAGTCACGAACCCAAGCCTCCTGATCTAAAGATTTTAAGGTAAGTAAATAGACCGTATTGCCCTGTTCTTTCAGGGATTTTAGGAAAGCATTACCTTTAAAGTAACAAGAAATGCAAAGAAAAGTCATAGGTGTTATGTTTATGTAGTAAACGTTAGATGAATTTGTTTGAATTAACGGTAATTTTGGAATGAACTACTTGGGGAAGATCTATCAGCACAACAAACACATCATGTAATAAGATCGAAGAAAATAGGGATTAATACGAATTAGGATTGTTTAAATGTCTCGTTTTCTTAAGATTTTGGACATGTTGTTTGAGTCTTAAAGGTAGCTGGCAATTTGGGTGGTTGTTTTGGACAGAAATGATGCCTTGCAAGTGAACAGACTTGTTATATTTTACTTGAAAACAGCCTGAGTCAATGTCCAAAAATTTCCAAGCATACTTGTTGCGCGATCTCAGGAATTTCACTAGTGCTTATTTCAAGTACCACTCAAAATTTCTTACATACCTAAATGCAAATAACGACTGTAAGCGTCTCATTTCTCTTAACATTTGATTTATACTCCATTCGGGATAAAATTTTGTTCCCTTGACATTTCTAAATATACGCGACTAGGTGTACTCTCAAATTTGGCGGCATCGAGCCTGCCAAATTTGATCAAGGTTTTTTAAGGACAAAGAAGCGATTCTCGCTTCTTTGTCCTTAAAAAACCTTGATTCGCTGAGGAGGTGTCGACCTCCTCCTCAGCGAAGACTTATCCTCAA
>JBCDKV010000321.1:0-6046 GCA_038746215.1 Bacteroidota bacterium
ATTATCTGGACGAAAAGTGACTCTGGTGCCGTTTTCCTCTTCCGTTTTTTTGAGTCGGTGATCTTTCAAAATTTCGCCCTGCTCAAATTCAGCGACCTTTTTTTTGCCCTCACGCACGGATTCTACTCGAAAATAATTGGAGAGCGCATTCACCGCTTTTGTCCCTACCCCATTCAGTCCCACTGATTTCTTAAATGCCTTAGAATCGTATTTTCCACCCGTATTGATCTTAGAAACACAATCCACTACTTTTCCCAACGGAATACCACGCCCGTAGTCCCGCACACTCACTTCCCCTTCTTCAATAGCAATATCAATGTGACGGCCATGCCCCATCACGTATTCATCTATACAGTTATCCACTACTTCCTTCACCAAAATATAAATCCCGTCATCTGCCGCCGAGCCGTCTCCCAATTTCCCAATGTACATCCCGGGACGCATCCGAATGTGTTCCTTCCAATCCAGCGAGCGAATATTGTCTTCTGTATAGTTCGATTTTGCCATTTATTTTTCCTTAGGTTTTGGCTGTCAGCAGTTCGCCAGTAGCCAGTGGTGAGTTGTTTGCTTTTGCAATGCGCAAATTTAATAAATTTATAAAACAAAAACAACAAATTGTTTGGAGCTTGTAGGAAGCTGCTTCGGATGGGTAGGAATAAGCCATTCAACATTTTTTCAATTCAGTAATTCTATGGAGCGTATTATACAAGAAGAAAAGGTGTGCTAAAACAATTGCCGACTTTGTATCGCCAAGCTTCTGAATATGAAAAGGCTGCTGCCATGTTGATGGTCAATGATCTGTGGATGCAGGTGTCGAAAATGCTTTAAAAATTAAAAATCATTTCTTCTACATCGAAGCGCATATCTTTCGTATGTTCCGCAAAACTGTGTATTACTTTGTACTGATAATTACACGACTAGATACAACACAAAGCAACATCATTTCCATCCAAAGGAACTTATTAAGCATACTGGTTGCTCAATTTTCTTACATTGACTCAGGGTGCTTTCAAGTAAAATATTAACAAAACTGGGACTTCGTAAAGCCCTAATAGAAAATAATGAAAATCATCAATCAACTTTAAACACATTATGGATTTAAACTTAGCAAATAAAATCGTTCTGGTCACAGGAGCAGCAGGTATTCGAGGCAGTATTGGACAAACTATTGTAGCCGAATTGGGAAAAGAAGGTGCTATTCCTGCCCTAATAGATCGCAATGATCGTGGACATGGTTATGCCGAAGAATTACAAGCGCAAGGCTTAGATAGCATCTTTATCAAAACCGATCTTTCTAAACCCGATCAAATAAAAAGCGCACTGGAACAAGTGACGAAGAAGTACGGAAGAATAGACGCAATCATTAACAATGTGGGCGTCAATGACGGCAAAGGACTAGATGCCTCCGTGGAAGAATTTGTTCAATCTTTGCACCTGAATTTGATCAGCTTTTTTGCTACCGTAAAATATGGACTACCCTTGCTGAAAGCTAGTAGAGGTACGATCTTAAATGTTGGCTCAAAAGTAGCCCTGACTGGACAAGGCGGTACTTCGGGCTATGCTGCTTCCAAAGGTGGTGTACTCGGTTTGACACGAGAATGGGCGGTCGATCTAATCAATGATGGTATCCGCGTCAATGCTTTAATTATCGCAGAAAGTTGGACACCTGCCTATCAAAACTGGATTGATACCCTAGAAAATGGAGCAGCCAAGCTAAAATCCATCACCCAAAAAATTCCACTGGAAAACAGAATGACGACGCCACAGGAAATTGCCAATATCGCACTCTTTACCATCTCTGAGCGTTCCTCTCACACCACTGGACAGTTCATCTTTGTGGATGGTGGCTACGTGCATTTGGATCGAGCTTTGTTGGTGGATTAGTGTAAAACTAGTACGGCTATTGGTAGATTTTTGATTATCAATTATGGCTGTACGAAGTCTTATTTTTCTCAACATTTTACTCAGAAATAACCCGAGTCCATGCGAGATAATTGAGCAACAAGTATGCTCAGTGAGTCTCTTCGGACGGAAGCACAAATTTCAACTTATTTTTCTCCAAAAAATAAGTTGAAATTTGTGCTTCCGTCCATTAAAACCTTTTGAGCATACTTGTTGCGCGATCTCAATAGCTTTACTAAAATTTTTCTTAGTCATCACCAAAAACTTCATACACTATTAATTTTTGATCATCGATTATGGCTATACGAAGTCTCAGCTTTGGCAATATTTCACTTAAAAACAGCCTGAGTCAAATGTCAGGAAAAAGGAGATCTGTACAGTCGTTATTCGCATAGTATACCAGCCTTTTTAGCATCCTTTTAGCAAATCTGTCAAGGTTTTCCTAAAAAGCCAATTATCAAAACATTTCTGTATTTGTAACAGTTAAAACTCTTGCTATTGCGAATCTACAAGTGAACATCCGAACTTTTTTAATTTTTGGTTCTTTGAATTAAAGGGAACAATGAGAAAACATTCTCGAAGAACATCATTTTTTAATCAAGTAAAACTTAATCAACATGAGGAAACTATTTTCCATCAGCTTTTTAATGCTCACTTTAGCTGCATTTAGTTTTGTACAAGCACAGTCTTCGCCAGCCGGTATCTGGAAAACCATAGATGACGAAACAGGAGATGCAAAATCGCATGTCGAGATATACAAACAAGGCGATAAGTACTACGGCAAAGTCGTGAAAATACTAACGGACAGAAAAGACGCAGTATGCAGCGATTGCAAGGGGAAGAAAAAAGATAAGCCCGTTTTGGGAATGGTTATTGTAGAAGATTTGGCGGCTTATAAAGATTATTGGCGAGGTGGAACTATCTTAGACCCTAATAATGGAAGTGAATACGGACTTTCCGTTTGGTATGAAGAAGGCGAAAAAGATGAACTCAAAGTACGCGGCAAGCACTGGACGGGTCTATTCCGTACGCAGACTTGGTATCGCGTAAAGTAAGACCTAACATCCATATACTAGTTTATGGATTTGATAGTATTCAAGAATGGCTGTGGGTTTCAATGCGTATTGAAGCCCACAGTTTTTTTGGGCAATAGCCAGCACCTATTTCCTAACTTCTATGCGCTAGCCAGCCCAAATATTAATTTGGACTATTCAAATCATCATTTGCGACCTTTCTTTGCGCTGCAAATACCATTTTTGTAAGGAATTGATTAAATTATTATATTCCTTATGAAAAAATGTAGTTCTACCATCTTGTTCTTTTTGCTCTTCCTAAGCAGCACTTTCTCACAAGCCGATTTTTACACCAAAACCTACACACCACAACAATTACAAGAAGATTTTCAAACCTACCGAGATGTCCTGACGGCTTTACATCCTTCGCTCTATTGGTATACCCCAAAATCAGAACTAGATAGCATTTGGCAAAACATAGCCACTCAAATTGAGCAGCCGCTGAGCAAGCAAGCCTTTTATCAATTGCTAGCATCCGCCACAGCAAAAATCAACTGCGGACACACTGGCAATGTCGCCAACCTAGGAAAGTCGATGGATAAAAATATGCCATTTCTCTGCCGCTACACTAATGGAAAGCTTTACTTGCACAAAGATTTCAGCACAGCTACCGAACCCATGAAAGTCATCCGTACCATCAATGGACATACCACCAATGATTTGCTGCATCAACTCGCTAGTACACAGGGAACAGACGGCTTTATCGAAACCCCCAACCCTCTAGTGTTCAATAGCCCGTACCGCTTTAGCTATCGGTATCACCTACGCTACGATGAAGACACTTATCAAATCACTTTTGAAGATGGCACAAGCATTACGCGCTATCCTGTCTCTACCGATAGCCTGAAACAATGGTATGCAAGTCCAAAACGTCCACCAATAAGGGGCGATATAGATACCAAAACCAAGATTGCAACCCTAACGATCAATACTTTCGATAAATCTACTTTCAAAAGAGAAAAGCTAAAGTTCAAAAAAGCCATAAAGACCTTTTTTAAAGCCATGCAAACGGAAAAAGCCGATCATCTCATTATTGACCTGCGCAACAATGGTGGTGGTGAAGATAACTACGCCTCTTTTGTCTACCGCTACCTCACCAACACCGCCTTTCAATATTACAAACAAATGGAAGCCATGCCCCTACCCTATCCCGAAGCGATTGCAGATCAGGTTTATCTGCCACTGGAAGTTCGCAATGGTCTGGTTCGACGTTTTTTCATCCGAGAAAAAGATGGACGCTACTTCGTGAAAGTCACTCCAAGAACGAAGGGGGTCGGTACACAAAAAGCTGCCAAACGTGCTTTTTTGGGACAGGTGTATTTTCTAACCAGCGGTGACACCTACTCGGCGGCGGCTGAACTCACTGCTTTTGCCAAAGTCCAACGCCCCAATACCGTTTTCATTGGTCAGGAAACGGGTGGTGCTATGCAAGGCAACACCAGTGCAATTTTTGCTTACTTGACCCTCAAGCATAGTAATATTTCGACCTATATTCCACTGGTGCGCTACACCATGAATATTGATGGCGTGATGGAAGGCAGAGGCGTTATTCCAGACCATATAATGAGCGCGACGGTCGCCGATATTTTGGCAAACAAAGATGTGGAAATGGAAACTGCTTTACGTTTAATCGAAAAAGGAGGCTGAAAGAAATAACACTCCAATAAATTTACGATTTTGAATTTCAGAAAGGTACACACTTTTAAGATTTCGTTAGGTCGCATCCAAAAAACCTTATAAGGTTGGTTTTTTGGATGCTCCAAGGGGTTCTTAAGGGTGAAAAGCATCAAAAATTGTCAATTTTTGATGTTTTTCACCCTTAAAATCCCTCTAGCAGAAAGTTTTTCATCTTAGAAAAAAACTTTCTGCGGCTTTTGGAGACAAAATTTTCATTTTTTGAGCTGTGTACCCTTTTGAACCTCGAATTAGGCGTGTACGAAGGTTTTAAGCAATGCCTGAGATAAATTCTAGTCAAGCACTTTAGATCGCGCAACAAGTATGCTTAAGGTTTTTTTGTGGACGGAAACACAAGTTCTCAGTTATTTTTCTCAGGAAAAATAACTGAGAACTTGTGTTTCCGTCCGAAGAGAATTGCTGAGCATACTTGTTGCTCAATTATCTTGCATTGACTTTTGCTCATCCTTTATTAAAGCGATAAACTATGACCAAAATAGCCTACCTAATATTTGTAACTTTATTTATATATCATTTCTGAGAGAAGTCAACGAGTCAGGCTGTAAGGGTGTTAAGTAGAACTATGTGGCTTTGAAATCAAATAGTGCAAAACATGCGCTATTAGATTCCAAACAGCCTATAGGATTACAAATTACGATCAACACATCTTGCAAGCAACGGTACTAAATGACAGCCTTTTTTGACTTTTTCTCGCAAACCCTTTACCAAAACGGTGATTACCTACTGACCATAGGAGATGTTGCCATTGCAATCCTGATTTTGTTGATTTGGATCGCTCTTTTTCAAGTGGCGATCAAGCGTTGGTTACCCAAATTTTATGCATCAGAAACGGCTGTCGTGGATGCAAAAAAGAAGCGCAAAGCAGGTCGCTTGCTGCTCTTCGTATTCGGTATTTTAGGGCTTACGGGCATCGTGGATGCTTTGGGACTAAACATTCAGTTGTATCCATCAGAACCCCTAGAAGAAGGGAAATACGGTTTATTTGTCAACACCATTCTGCAAGCGATTGCTGGCATTCAATTTGCGCGTCTAGCAGATTGGCTGCTGTCCAATTACATTATCCGCAACTACAAAAATCAGCGCAATGTCAACTGGTTTGATCGAAATGCCAAGGTAGCTGTCAAAAAAACGCCCAAACACAAAGAAGAACGCACCGCTGGCGTACTCATTCAGTCGATTGTTTATGCTTTTACCTTCTATTTCTTGATTCGGCTGTTTCATCTCGATGAGCTTTTTCCAGATTTCTCGCTAGGACAAGACGATAAAAAAGTCACGGTGACATTTTCCAAGATCGCCATGATCTTTGTCATCTTTTTTGCCGCTCGCTTTTTTTCTTGGATGATTACTCGACTGGCACTCCTCAATTACTATCGCGC
>JBCDKV010000322.1:0-6030 GCA_038746215.1 Bacteroidota bacterium
CAGAAGTAATTCTAAAAGGTTGAGGTGTCCTTCCGAAGCGGACATTACCACTGCCGAACGACCACCTTCTTTTTCGTGTAAGTCAATATCCGCACCTGCTTCTATCAACACGATGGCAGAAGCATACGAACCTTCATCAGCGGCTTCGATCAGGGCTGTCCATCCGTTGCTATTCATAAAATTGATTCTTGCACCACGATCAATCAACAGGCGGACAATTTCTGGATGATCTTCGCTCGCAGCCAGCATCAGTGGCGTGAATTCGTGTCGACCAATGCCATTTACATCAATGTCGCCTTTGTCCAAGAAATAGGTAACGAGTTCTTTATCGCCATCGTCTATTGCTCGCATGAACAGCTCAAAGTCTTTATGATCTACGGTACTCAAATCCGAAGCGGTCCATTGTCGCGCTTGACTGGTATTTACCTCAAAATTAACTTGCTGGGCAGTATGCGTAACAATTGCTTTGGCAACCAAATCGTGCTTTTCGTAAGCAGCTAACAACAAAGGTGTAAAGCCATTCTCGTCCCTGCGATTCAGATCAACGTCTCTTGCTAGGTACTTTTTTACTGCTTTCAAGTCGTCGTTCTTAATGGCTTGCATCAAGGCATTGAAGTTATCCTCCCTATCTGGATCATTAAATTCGATTTTCCCACTCACTCGCCAGTGTTCTTTTTCGGGCAGAATGTGCAATTGAAATTTATCGCCTACAATGGTCACACCGTTGTCCTTTAAGAATTGAAGGTAGCGGGCTGCTTGCTGTTTGGATAGTTTTTGCTCATTGACGGTTATTGCGCCTTTTTTGTATTGGAAAACAATGTCATCCACCGCCACGATCTTATCTGCTTTGAGTCGTTGTCTCAATGCTTCTACGATCTTGTGCAATTTTTCCATGTCATCACCTTCCTCTGCTTCCACAGCCGTTTTTTCTTCGTAGGATACGGTATGATCCAATTCATTTAGCTCGAAACTAGCTGCGGTGTATGGCTCGTTCATCGCTAAAATTAGGGTCAACAAAACAGGGGCTACGAAAGCATATTTCCAATAGCTGTACGGATTGGATTTCTTTGCGTTCATTTTCAAAATTCTTTGTTTAATTAATGATTGGTTGTAGTTGGTCGTGATTGTCAAAGGTTTATTGTGCGTTGCAATTTTCAGGAGATTCAACTGATAGCCTTTCTTCTCTTTTTTGACTACTTTTCTAGTGAGCAGGTCATCGGTTTGATATTCGATGTTCTTTTCTACTTCTTTGCGAAAGAGCCAAACAAAGGGATTGAACCAAAACAATGCCACCGCTATTTCAGCAAGCAATAAGTCGATGCTGTGCCACTGTTTCACATGAATTTTTTCGTGTGCAACAATCTGTTCGTAAGTCTCAAAATCATAGCTGTCGGGATGAATGAAGATGTATTTGAAAAAAGAACAAGGTTCGCTTTCTTCTTCTAAATTGATGATCGTTCCTTCTTCGTCTGCAATTTTATCGTCGTTTCGGATCGCTTTGAAAAGCGTTGTTCCCATTTGTGCGAGTAAATTCAAAAACAATACACCGACGCCAAAAAGATAAATCCAAAACAACCAATCACTTAATCCAAAAGATTGATTTTCAGACGTTTCAACTAATACTTCTGTTGTCTCTTCATCGAACGTTATTTGTGCTTCCATCTCTACTTCCGCAGTCGTCGGAGTCAGATTTTCATTTTCACGCTTCCTTTCATTTTCATTTGATTCTACATCAATGGGTTCGCTTTTTTCAAAATCAACGCTAGTATCCGTTGGTATAAAATCGGCTATTGCTTCAGTTTCTTTTTCTTGTAGCAGTTGCGTCAAATAACCCTGATTTTCCATCAATTTCGGCAAAGAGAGAAAAGGCAAAGCCACCGCCAAAATTATACAAGCCAATAGGTAAATCCGATTGACGGCAAAGAAGCTTTCTTTTTCCAAAAACAGTTTGTAGAAAGCCAGCAAAATGGCTACAACGAGCGACGCTTTTAGCAAAAAAAGAAACATGATAACTAATGTTGATCGTTATTGAAAAATGGGAAAAATTAAATATCGAATATTGAATATCGAACAAGGAATAATGAAGTTTGCTAAACAGACGTGATCTCTCGCTTCGTAATTCGATATTCCTTGTTCAATATTCGTTATTCCCTAGAACTCCGCACCCTGCGCTTTCAAATAATCCACCACATCGCGATGTCCACTGCGAGCGGCTACGAATAAGGGCGTTCCTTCTCCTAAGGTATTCGAATTCAAATCTGCGCCTTTTTGGACGAGAAATTTCACTACGGCTAAGTGACCACTGCGAGCAGCGACGGTCAGCGGTGTGCCTTCGCCTCTAGCACTTGCTTCTATATCTGCCCCTTTATCCAGTAAGAAAGTGACAACTGGTAGATGCCCATTGCGTGCAGCAACGGAAAGAGGCGTTCCTTCTCCTTGTGCTTCTGCATTGATGTCTGCGCCTTGGCTAAGTAAATATTTCACAACCGGTAAGTGTCCGCTACGAGCAGCGACAGATAAAGGAGTGCCTTCTCCCACTGACTCGGCATTGATGTCTGCTTTTTGCGTAATCAAGTACTTTACCACTTCGAGATGTCCACTACGAGCCGCGACGGAAAGCGGTGTGCCTTCTCCACGAGAATCTGCATTAATATCCGCACCTTTGGACAACAAGAATTTTACTACCGCTAAGTGTCCACTACGAGCGGCTACCGAAAGTGGCGTGCCTTCGCCTCTGGAGTCTGTATTAATATCTGCACCTCTTGATAATAGATATTCCACAACGGGTAGATGCCCACTGCGTGCTGCCACAGAGAGTGGCGTTCCCTCTCCTATAGATTGTGCATTGATGTTTGCCTCTTTATCGAGCAAATACTTTACGACGGGCAAATGTCCACTGCGAGCGGCTACCGAAAGTGGCGTACCTTCGCCTCTAGTGTCCGAATTAATATCCGCGCCTTTGGATAAGAGATACTTCACAACTTCCAAATGACCGCTTCTGGAAGCAACGGATAGCGGCGTGCCTTCACCAGCTACATTTGCCTGAATATCAGCACCTTCTGCAAGTAAGTATTTGACCACATCTAAGCTTCCTGATCTCGCCGCTACGGAAAGTACCGAGCCTTCTCCACGCTGCTTTTTATTAATATCTGCTCCTTTTTGGTGGAGGAATTTCACGAAATCAAGCGCATTAGATTCGGCAGCCGCCATGATTGGCGTTTCATCTCTTGGTGCTTGAAAATCGACTTTTGCACCTGCTGCTACCAGCAGTTTTCCTATCTCTAAATTTCCAATTCTAGCAGCCGCTACCAAAGGCGTTCGCGGATCGAGATAATAATATCTACTATTACCTTCCTTCATCTCCTTGTGGTCAGGTTTCGGGTCGATGCAGTTGACATCTGTTGTAGCTATGAGTTCTTTTACGCTTACTATATCTTCCGATAAAATAGCTCTGATGAGTTGTTTACAATCGTTGTTCCTACCGTTATTAGAATAGTCTTTTTCTATATCGAAGATTCCAATTTCAGTATGATAGTCCTTGCCAATTCTTGGCGTTTTGCCTGCAATCCACTCCAAGTCAATAGTCGCTACCGTTTCTACCATACCGCCCGTTTCTGATGGTTCGTTACTGATGACGGTAATGGTTTTTTGCTGCTGATTTACGGTGACTTTAGCATCATTCGTAATGGCGCGACGCAAGTATTCAAAGTTCCCCGCATCGCCCGCATCCGTAGAAGGTGCACAGCTTAGATCAAAACTTTTAAGAATCTTCTTAATGGCTTCAATGTCCTCTTTTTCCGCCGCTTTCAGCAGTTTTTTACAATCTGAATTGTCCATTCTGGAGTTCTCTACTTGCGATATAGCGGCAGTATTATGTTCCGAGATAGTGTTTGGTATATCTTCTTGAACGGCTGCCTTTTCTATTAGACCAGTCTGCACACTCAGTGTTGTTGTCATGCTTTTATTGGTCTCTATCGCATGCAAGCTACTAGGCTGATTGAGCATTAAGAGTAGTACAAAGACCAAAGGTGCTACAAAAGCATATTTCCAATAGCTGTACGGGTTGGATTTCTTTGTATTCATTTTCAAAATTCTTTGTTTAATCAATGATTGGTTGTAATTGGTAGTAATCGTAAGCGGCTTGTTATGTGTCGCTATTTTTAATAGGTTCAACTGGTAGCCCTTCTTCTCTGCTTGTGGTTCTTGCTGCGTGAGTAAGTCATCCGTTTGGTATTCGATGTTTTTCTCCACTTCTTTTCTGAACCACCAAACAAAAGGATTGAACCAAAGCAAGATGACTGCTATTTCAGCCAACATCAAGTCAAGGCTATGCCATTGTTTCACATGGACTTTTTCGTGTGCAATGATTTGTTCGTAAGTATCAAAATCGTAACTATCGGGATGGATGAAGATGTATTTGAAAAAAGAGCAGGGTTCGCTTTCGGTTTCTAGGTTGACAATTGTTCCGACTTCGTCTTGAATCTTGTCTTCGTTTCGGATGGCTTTGATGAGTGTTCCAAGGATTTGAGCCAAGAAATTCAAAGTCAAAACACCAACGCCAAAGCCGTACAGCACAAGTAGCCAAAAGCCAATTCCTCTAGTCGTAGCAGGTGCAGCAGTATTTTCCGCAGCAGCCACTTCTCCAGTTGCGCTCACATTTGAGTCTATACGTTGATCTGCTTGAACGGCTATAATTGCCTCACTCCGTTCAGAATGGCTCAAATCATCAGCGTCAATTTTGGCTTCGAAGGGTTCTGTTTTGGGTAAAGTTGTGACTGTTTCATCATCTATCGCAAGATTTTCCTTATCTGTATTTTCCATCCACTGCGCCAAATAACCTTGGTGTTCAACGAGTTTTGGCAGGGTGATAAAAGGCAAGGCTAAGGCAAAAATCAAAACAGCTAATAAGTAGATGCGATTGACGGCAAAGAAGCTTTCTTTTTCTAAGAGCAATTTGTAGAAAGCCAATAGGATAACCAATACGAGTGATGCTTTTATTAACAGGACGAACATGATGGAAATGGTTGATTTGTTTAATTGTTGAACTGTTGATTTGATAGAATGGAATCCTCTATCAACTATCCTTGTCTTTTCCTTCTTGGATGATTTTGATTAGCTCCTCTCGCTCTTTGTCTGAGAGTTTTTCCGACTTGGCAAAGTGTGCCAACATCTTCGGTAAAGAATCACCGAAATACTTCTTTCTAATCTCTTGCAAATCATCATCGCGATATTCCGTGATGTCGATAGCTGGCGTATAGCGATAACTATTGCCCAGTAACTCGGCGTTCAAAAAACCTTTCTTTTCCAAGATTTTCACTAAGGTAGCGACTGTGTTATAGTGTGGCTTTTTGCCCTTTGAGTTAGCGGGCAATTCTTCGATGATTTCCTTAATAAAGGCTTTATCCAGTTTCCAAATCACCTGCATGATTTGGTCTTCTTTTTTCGTTAATTTCTTCATCTTTAGCTGTTATTTAATGCAAACCTACGGGCTTTTTCGGACTATTCCTAATTTTTTAGTAGTTAATTCCTAAAAAATTAGTAGAAACTACTATTTCACTAGTAAAAATGAGTTTTTAAGACCTATTTATTTGAGTCGTAAAGGCAGTTGACCCTTTAGAGCATGTTTGGAGCGGATTGAATTAGAAATCAGCAGTTTGCGGTTCTGACAAGGTGAAAAATTAATTGCATATCTGTATACGGCGTTTATTTTTCATGCAGTCAGGTTCGCAAAATGTTGGTTTATAGGAAAATAGTGCTCCAAACATACTCTTAGGAATGGGATATAAATAAATTTACAAATTTTGAGGCAGCTAGTTTTTTCTTAGTCAAGGCATGAAGGAATGTAAGTTCCTGAACCCGAAGGGATGGGGGGCTAGGCATAGCCTAATTCTGTAAGGCTTTTTATAACGCAGAGTAAGGATGAATGAGCAATCCCAAAGGGTGAATATTAAGAATATTCAAGCGAATGAACCGCAAGCGGTCGGGATGCAGCAAGTCAAAATGTAAATTTATTTGTGTACCATTCCTTAG
>JBCDKV010000323.1:0-6021 GCA_038746215.1 Bacteroidota bacterium
CAGTAGCCCGCATAATTTCCCTTACCCTCGAAGGGCTGTTGGTTAAGAGGGTAAGGGAAATTATGCTCCTGAACTTTTTCTGTAACTATCAAGAATAGTTCAATAAAAATCGCTATCTTTACTTCATCAAAGCAAAGCATTTTTAACACGCTTTAACACCTTATATATTACACTTTTCTGTCCAACCTTTGGGGAGTACCTTAAAGTACGCGGCCCTAGCTCAGCAGTAGAGGGAGTCAATCTTGGCTTCAATGCGGCGACACGATTGGTGGATACCCGAGCAACTACCGAAGCAAACGCCCCTAACACTTCTTGATAGGAAAACTCAAAAAAGAAGGTGCTGCCTTTTCCCCATTTGCTTTCTGCCCAAACCCGCGCCTGCATAGCTTGCGCTACTTCTTTGCTCAATGCCAAACCAATGCCAGAGCCTCCTGCTTTATTTTCTGCTTGATCTGCCTGATAAAATCGCTCGAATAGTTGCGGCAAATCATCAGCTCGAATCCCTATGCCATTGTCTTTGACTGCTAGCACGAGGGTAGGAGCGGCATCCTTTTTTTCATAACAACGAATTGTTACTTTGCCAGATTCGGGTGTGTATTTGATGGCATTGGCGACATAGTTGTTGAATACGTGCGTGAATTTGCCTTGATCGAGTAGAATGGTGAGGTCTTTTTTGAGTTGATAGTCAAAGACAAGTTGTTGCGCTTTCTGCTGTGCGAAATTTTCAAAATTGGCAGCCAAGCGTTTCGTGAAATGGTAGAAAGTCGTGGGCGTTTCGTGTAGCACCATTTGTTGGGCATCGAACTTGGTCAGGTCTAAAATTTCGTTTACTCGTGTCAGGAGTTGATGAGCATTGTCTTCGATGAGTTGCAATTGCATTCTTTCTTTGGCGTTCCAGTTTTTGCTTTTTAACAAACGATGAATAGGGTTTAAAATGAGCTTAAGTGGTGTGCGTAGTTCATGTGAAATATTAGCAAAAAAGCGCGATTGAAACGCATCCATTTCTTCCAGACGTGTTCGTTCTTTTTGCTCAAAATTGAGTTGTTGCAAATCCATCTGATGGGTCAGTCTTTCCCGTTCTAAAGCAGATTGCCGCTTGAGTTGTAGAAACCGAAAAATCCCAAAAGCTGCCATCGAAAAGAGCAATAGCAATCCAATCAAAACCAATTGCTACCTCCGCTGTCGTTGTATTTTTTCATCAAGTTCCCGTTTTTCGAGTTCGTTTTGACGTTCGATTGCTGCTTTTTCTTGATCGAAGGCATATTTCGCTTGCAATTGGGCGATTTTGCGCAAATTTTCTTCATTGAAAAGAGAGTCCCTGATGACTTGTTGCTGCTCCAAATAACTCAAGGACAAGTTCGGCTGCCGCTGCTGTTTGCTCACTTCGTACAATCTTCCCAGCACTTCCAGTTCTTCTTTTCGATTGCCTTCTTGTTTCGTGGCTGCTAGAGCTTGCTGATAATATAGAATAGCTTGTGCTAGCTTACCTGCATCTTGTGCCATTTCCCCCAAACGCATCAATGACAAGGCGATAATCTCTTGTTTGTTAATCTCAGCAGCCAATTCATAAGCGGCATTGAGGTAATATCTAGCAGAATCCAATGGACCATTTTGTTGATACAATAGGACCAAATGGTAGTAAGGTCGCATAATGTGTTTACTGATCTTTCCTGCACGATAGGTAGCAATAGATCGGTGTAAAGCCGCTTTTGCTTCGGCAGAACGTGCTTGTTTCAGCAAGTTCTTTCCAATGGCATTCAATACAGTAGCTTTTCCGTGCAAGTCGTCTAAGTCTTCATATAATGCTAGCGAACGCTGGTAATAAGTGAGTCCCGCTTCCTGATTGCCACTTTCGTGATAGGTCTCTCCTATGCGACGCAGCAAGAGTGCTACATTTCTAGTTTGCGCTAAACTATCTCTAACCGTCAATGCGGTTTGAAAAGCCTTCAATGCCTGAAAATGATAATCTTTGTTTTGATAGCTAGCGCCAATTTGGGCATAAAAATGAGCGATCCATCCATGCTTGTTTAGTGTCTTTGCCAAAGCTATGCCCGTTTCATAAGTTTCGAGACTTTTCTCTAACTCATTTCGGCGGCGATGGATGAAACCGATATTGCTAATGGTCGGTAATTGCGCTAATTGATTGCCAATCGCCTGTTGTAGCTGTAAAGCTTGATTGAAATAGTCAATCGAACGCTCAAAATCGCCCAATACATCATAGACGCTTCCCATATTGGTGATGGCATCCATCCAAACGAGGGTATCTTTTTGCTCGCTCAACTGTAAGGCTTGCTTGTATTGTGCGAGGGCGATCTTAAATTCATCTCGGCGATAATAAACATTGCCGAGGTTGATGAGCAATCTGCCTTCGCTTTTCCCAATTCGTTGTGCGATGGCATAGGCCTGCTCGAAATAAGTCAAGGCTGCTGCATAACGAAACTGTCCATAATGAATCACCCCTTTGATCCGCAATAAACTCATTTGACTGGTAGAATCATCAATGGCTTTGGAGAGCTCTAAGGCTTGATCGGCTAGTAACAATGCACTATCGGGCGCACTGCTTTTCATCGCAAATGCTTTTTCTCCCAATTCATAAATACAAATGGAATCCCGTTGATAGTTGCTCAAGGTCTGTGCATGTAAAGACGAAAGTTGCACGCAACAAAGCAGTGAAAAGGTGATGAGTAGTGGGTGCATGATAGGTCTATGAACATCTAAATTAATTCGCCAACTGATCCAAACCCTTCTGATGATATTTCTCACCGTGCCAGCGTTTCAGTTCTATGCTATGGCGAGACTGATTGTAAGTGACGACTATATCCAAACGCCTTTCTTGCGATATTTGGACTTCTTTGTACGCTATTGGACGGACAGTTCTAAGCAGGTTATTTTTACAATTTTTCCAGCCATACAAGTAGACATCGCATCTGGTACTAGCTCGTAGCTAAAATTAATCTGCTGTCCATCTTTCAGTTGAAAGTCATCTACGATTTCCATAGGTTGCAATTTCTCGCCGTTTTCCAATACAATCAAGAGTCCGCAACCGTCTAAGCTTGAAAAATTTTTCACTGTTCCTGTAGTATCACATTTCATATTATTGGATTTTGCCTTTTGACTCGAATTACAAGCCAGCAAGCTGATGAATAAAAAGCTGAAGAGTAGTTTTTGTATTTTCATGTTTATTGTGTATGATAAATAATGGGGGGGGTGGTGAAAGGTCAATAATCAATTGGCATAGAACAGTACACTACTGGACATTGGTATAAAACAAACCACTAAGGCGCTAAGAAGACTAAGATAAATCACTGGAAATCAGTTTATAAGATCTATGTGTTTCTGTGCGTCTATGTGTTAAAATTAGAAATGTCCACTAGTGTAATCGAACAGGCAGCATTGAATTTTAACTGATGATGAACAAATCGATCACTAAAATCATCCACAGCGAACTCATTTAGCTACGGATTTTATCTAGCTACGGATACTAATTCGCACCTGATGGTCT
Organism: Bacteroidota bacterium; assembly: GCA_038746215.1. Taxonomy (GTDB): domain Bacteria; phylum Bacteroidota; class Bacteroidia; order Chitinophagales; family Saprospiraceae; genus JAAUTG01. The sequence continues at coordinate 3,503 of JBCDKV010000323.1, forward strand.
AAAAATGATTATCTGGCTGCACGCGCTGTTTTTCTTAGTGTTTCTAAGTGCGCTTAGTGTTTCATTTTGCGTTCTGTCAAATAGTATGAATTTATTACAATTTCAGGATCAAATTTCGATTTTTGATTTGCAAGTCTAGCCGCCCGCTCCTAACGTCTAGCTTCTGGTCACTCACAAATGCTTAGATTCGAGCCACTAAGGTAGTAAGGAATAGAAGAAAATGGAAATGACAGTTAGTAGCCATACTTTATCTTTAGATCAGATTTGTCGAAAAATGGTTTTTTCCTACTTTTGCTCCTATGATGAACGTCTATCACGACTTACAAAATTTACCTGATTTTCGCAATGCTGTGCTGACCATTGGTTCGTTCGATGGTGTACACCGAGGACATCAAGAAATATTAGCCAAGATCAATGCGCTGGCAAAAGAATGTGGTGGGGAAAGTATCGTAGTGACTTTTCATCCGCATCCTCGACTGGTAGTCTATCCAAAAGACAAAAGCCTACGTCTGCTGACTAGTGTAGCAGAAAAAATTGCACTATTCGAGCGATTCGATGTAAATCATGTCGTAGTAGTTCCTTTCACCGTAGAATTTTCGCAGCAAGATGCAGATGAGTACATCGAAAAATTTTTGGTGGGTAAATTTAATCCTAAATATATTGTCATTGGCTACGATCATCGCTTCGGACTCAATCGAAAGGGAAATATCGACTTCATCAAACACCATGCGAAGTACCATGATTTTGAGGTAGTGGAAATTCAGAAACAGGAGGTAGAAGCCATCACGGTTAGTTCCACAAAAATCCGCTCGGCACTGGCAGCGGGAAATGTCAAAAAAGCTTCCCGCTTATTGGGACATTATTTTACTTTGACAGGACAAGTCGTCTACGGTCGGCAACTCGGTACAACAATAGGTTTTCCAACTGCCAATCTATCCATTAATTCCAAGCATAAATTATTGCCACCCGATGGCATATACGCTGTTTTTGTGCAGCACAAAGCGCAGCGTTACGAAGGCATGCTGTATATTGGAAATCGTCCTAGCATAGCGGATGAAAACAAACGCTCCATAGAAGTCAATATCTTTGATTTCGATCAGCAGATATACGGCGATCAAATCAAGCTGGAGCTAGTAGATTTTATCAGAGAAGGGCAGACTTTCGATGGGGTAGAGGCTTTGAAAGAACAACTGAAATTAGACGAAAAACACGTCAAAGATAATCTTGCTTACCTACGAACAGCAGCACAAAAAACACAGCAAGCACAACAACTGACCGCCAGTGTCGCCATCGTTATTCTCAATTACAACGGTCGGCAGCATTTGGAGGAGTTTCTGCCTAGTGTACTAGCTACTACCTACGCCAATGCCGAAATACACGTCGCTGATAATGCTTCCACTGATGATTCTGTCGAGTTTTTGAAAGCACAATTTCCAGAAGTGAAGCTCATTCTACTGAGTGAGAACTACGGTTTTGCGGAAGGCTACAATCAAGCCTTAAAGACGATAGAAACAGATTATTTTATGCTGCTTAACTCAGACGTGGCAGTGACGCCCGATTGGATCGCACCGATTATCGAATTGATGGAACGCGATCCCAGCGTAGCAGTTTGTCAACCCAAAATTTTGAGTCATTCCCGCCCTGAATATTTTGAACACGCAGGTGCTGCGGGCGGATGGATGGATCGCTTAAATTATCCTTTTTGTAGAGGGCGGATTTTTGATCGAGTGGAAAAAGACGAAGGGCAATACGACGATATACAAGAAGTATTTTGGTGTTCGGGAGCAGCTTTTTTCATCCGTTCCAAACGCTATTTGGAAATGGGTGGCTTCGAAGGACATTTCTTTGCACATTTGGAAGAAATTGACCTTTGTTGGCGACTGAAAAGAGCAGGCTATAAAATAATGGTTAGTCCGAAATCTGTGGTCTATCATCTCGGTGGCGGCGCACTCAACTATGGCAACCCACGCAAAACTTATCTGAATTTTAGAAATAGCTTGTACACCATTGTACGCAATGAAGAGCGAGGGCAAGTATTGGTCAAGGTCTTCACTCGATTGGTGTTAGACGGTGTGGCGGGCGCAATGTTTTTGCTACAAGGAGAATTGAAGCAGCTCGCTGCAATTTTTAAGGCGCATTGGAGTTTCTTTCCTAAGCTTCCTCAATTGCTGCGTGAGCGTCGACGTATTCGAGATCAAATTGCAAAACTCAGTATCCAAAATGAGCCTAATTTGGCAGGAAAATATCAAGGCAGCATTGTGTGGCAATTTTACGCAAAACGGAAGAAGACTTTTAATGAACTTAAAGCAAAGTAAGTAACGGATAAACAGTAAGTTCCGTATTTTGACCGAGCAGATTTTGTTCTGGTACAAGACGAAAAACGCAGGAATCCTTTTGGCTGGCGAGGCTTTTCAACATTCTCGTAGTGTTGCTTGCAGAAAAGATTAAGTATCTTTTCAACGAAGAGAACCGCTAGCGGTTGGGATGCTCAGGACGAAAGATGCCGTCATAAATCGGGA
>JBCDKV010000324.1:0-6007 GCA_038746215.1 Bacteroidota bacterium
CCAAATCCATTCAATAAGTACATCAATTTATCCATTCAATCTTCTATTGAACAACACATAGAAGTTAAGTTATTCGATTTGGTTGGCAAATTAGTTCATCAGCAGCAACTGCTAGTTGGTACTGGTGCAAATAATATAGCTATGGATTTTTCTAAGCAGCACCTCAGCACTGGTATATACCATCTAATAGCAATGGAAGAAAACGGTAATATCAAAACCATTAAAGTGTTACATGTAGAGGATTAATATATCCTAACTCATTACTGAGCGGTACGATTTTTGTGGAGGCGTCGCGATTCCCCAAAAAGTGCTACTATAGCGTTAAAATAAAAGCTTCTATTATGCACACAACGTTTGAAGAACTGCTTGCACCGCTAAATTCTTTTACAGAGGAGCAAGGTAATCAAATCGACCAAAAGTCAGGTTCGAGAAAATTATTTTTCGCTGATTTTACGAATAAGATCATCTTCGCATTTGTCATGAAAGTGCCAAGTCTTCGGCAACTAGTAACAGAATTATCAAGCAGCGAAATTTGCCAAAAATTGGGATTAGAACAAAGCCCCTTCTCCACATTGAAAGATGGTTTCACTCGATTTTCGAGTCAAGAATTTGAGCAGTTATTTCATCATATTTTAAAAAATGCGTCTTGGTTACGCATCAAAGCATTTGACGAACTCGGTATTTTTAGGTTAGTAGATGGCAGTGTTTTCCCTACCCTATGTTCGATGGATTGGGCAGCATTTAGAAAGACAAAAAAGGCAATTAGATTGCATTTAAGTTTTGACCTAAATAGCATGATACCCGTTGATTTTATTGGACTTAAAGCCAATTCTTCTGAACGCCATTTTCTGCTGAGCATTCTAGAGAAAGGAGTAACTTATATTGCGGACAGAGGTTATTTTAGTTTTGATTTAGCAGCCAAGATAGAAGCAGCACAAGCTTTTTTTATTTTGCGTATTAAAAATAATCTCAACTTAGGACGTATTATAAAGTTACAGCCAAGCTGTACGCAAGGACAAAAAATACCGCCCTGTTTTAAAAATTTGACGGATGAAGTGATCCGATTTCAGTCCGATCAAAGTGCTAATGTTTATCGACTGATTTGCTTTACGGTTATGCAAAGTCAATTCAAAATTTGTACGAATCGGCTAGATTTAACCACTCTACAAGTCATCATTTTATATGCTTATAGATGGCAAATTGAATTGTTTTTTAAGTTTATAAAACGAAGTCTGAATGGACTACATTTATTCAATCATACTGAAAATGGGGTCAATGTGCAGTTTTATATACTCATGATAACGGCTGTGCTGCAACTAAGATTAAAACAGAAAACAGTTTTGCAAACACAACAAAATAGCCAACAATCAGCAGTAATTGACCTGCAAAAAGTTAACAACATAGAACAGATCTCTGATTATGATGAATATCAACCTGATTTGTGGATCAAAACTTTAACTATTCCGCTTCAAAAACTTTGGAAAATCAGTTGTCATTGGATCAGATGTTTACAAAACTTTATTGCCAAAACCTTTGACAATGAGGTAATTACAAAACTTGGCGTAACCTAGCAATAACCGTACCGCTCAGTAATGATCCTAACTAGTCGTGTAAAAGTTTTTAACAATACTTAAAATAAGCTTTGTCCAATCTTTTGAGATCGCACAACAAGTATATCAAATAGCTTTTTGTATTTACGTCCGAGGAGGCTTGCTGAGCATACTTGTTGCGCGATTTTCTTGCATTGACTCAGGCTATATTCAAGTGAAATGTTAAAGAAGATGAGACTTCGTACCACTTCTAATAATGTTAGGTATATCTAACCAGTTTTTGTTTGCCTCAAGCCATAAACTCCCAAGCCGTCCGATACGCTCCCACCGCATCACAATATTCCAAAAAGGCATCGTAGAAAGGATCGCCACTGATCGTTGCGCTATCCCCAACGATAATGAGCTTCTTTTTAGCTCTTGTCATCGCGACATTCATGCGGCGATAATCTTTGAGGAAGCCGATCTCACTTTTATTGTTGGAGCGCACTAAGGAGATGTAGACAACGTCGCGTTCTTGTCCTTGAAAACCGTCTATGGTATTGATGGTGAGTCGTAAGCCTTCTAGGTCGGGGTCTTCTTTGACGGTATCTTCCATATGTACGACCTGTTCGCGATAAGGAGAAATCAGCGCAATGGCAGGTGGATGTTCGGCATCAAATTTTTCTTTCAATTGATAAAGGTGTTCACAGAGGATTTGAAATTCTTCTGGGTTGTAGCGGCTGCGGTGCTTTTCGTTGAGTTTTTCTTCAAACCCACAGCCAGCAGTATCTATGAAAACGAGCGGCTGCGTATCTTCGGGATAAAGTAGATGATTCGCCACCGATTCATCAGCTCGCAATGCTCCCTCATAGAATTGCGTATTCGAGAACTGCATAATGGTGCGATTCATCCGATATTGCACATTTAGGAAATTGACGCTGGGCATTCGTTCAATGCTTTTTTCAATCAGCGTTTTATCAAAGCCTTTTTGCTGGGCTTCTTTGGATTTTACCGTCGGTGGCAACTGAAATGGGTCGCCCGCCAAGATCACTTTGGAAGCTTTGGTGATGGGAATCCAACTGGCGGCTTCTAGTGCTTGAGCTGCTTCGTCTATGACGACCGTCTTGAATTTGTGTTTTGCCAAAAATGGATGCACCGAACCCACCAGCGTACAAGTAATGACTTGTGCACTCGAAATGAGTCGATCCAAAAGGGCATCTTCCAAGTGCTTAGCCCAACTACTCAATTCTTTTGCTTCCGATAGATAACCTTCGCGCTCGGCACGCTCTTTGCGCCCGTATCGCCGCCGAATCCGCCAAGCTTTTTTCCGCAATTCCACCGCCTGCAACCGAATCTTTTTGACGTTTTTGCTCTCTGGATGATTCGATACTTGTACTTCTAAAGTATGTGGCAAAATGCTATCGTCCACCCTAGAGATATTTCCCATGCGGATGACGTTGAGTTGGAGTTCAGCGAGTCGTTCGGTCAGTAAGTCAACAGCAGCATTGCTGGGCGCAGTCACCAATACCGTATTTTCGGTTTTGCACAGTTCTCGAATCGCGTAGACCAAAGTTGTCGTCTTTCCTGTACCTGGCGGCCCGTGAACAATAGCAACATCTTTGGTAGCAAGGATATTCCTAACTGCTTGTTGCTGGGCTGGATTTAGATTCGGAAGCGCGACATTTGGTGGCGGATTGGGCAACTGTGGTTTGCTGTAGCCGAGCAAGACGTCTCGCAAATCCGCTAAGCGGTTACCGTTGGCTTTGATGACTTGTTTGGTAGCGGTTTCCATCGCCTCAAAAGTTCGTACATCGAACATCAAATCCACGCCAAACAAATCGAATTTTACCCAATTGGGCAGGTCTTTGGTATTGAGGATGATCCGCATTTTATTTTTATCCAAATAGTCGATGATCCCGAGCCGCTCTGGATAATGGATGCGAGGTCGTTTGGTAAAAAAGTTAACGACTTTGCCCGCTCTGAAGTGATGAGATACGTCTTTATGCTGTGTCCGCTGCAAGATGATATAGGCGCGATCCCCAACGGTATAGCCCGTCTTGATGACATTGAGTGGATACCAACAAAAGCCCTTTGCCACTCGCTCCTCTAGGGAAAGGGACTTCATCAATTCCTTGAAATATTCGTAATTTTCTTGTCGCTCTATGGCGAGCAGTTCCAATACCTTTTCGAGTTCGTTGGAGGGCATGATTTATCTTTTTTTATTTTCCATTAAAATTAGGCTTCCGCTTCTCCACAAAAGCACTCGCACCTTCCACGAAATCTGCCGTTCCAGCGGTTTGCCCAAATTTCTCTACTTCGCGCTCAAAACCATCTACACTTTCCTCAAAATAGGCATTCACCGACTCAATCACTTTGGCAATGGCAACGGGACCTTTGGTTGCAATTTTCTGAATCATATTCGTGGCTTTCCCGATGGCTTCGGCTTTGGTTGGAAAAACGTAATTGACCAAGCCCAAATGATTCGCTTCCTCCGCTCCAATAATATCTGCCGTGAGCATCAATTCCATGGCTTTACCCTTGCCAATATACTGCACCAAACGCTGCGTGCCGCCGTAACCTGGGATGATCCCCAAATTAACTTCTGGTTGCCCAAACTTGGCGTTTTCTGTCGCAATGCGCATATGACAAGCCATTGCCAATTCACAGCCACCACCGAGGGCATAGCCATTTACGACGGCAATGACTGGCCTAGTAAAGCGTTCGATGAGAAAGAAAATATCCTGTCCTCTCTTGGATAGCGAAGCCGCTTTGTCTGCATTCAAGCCCAGAAATTCTTTGATGTCTGCACCAGCGACAAAAGCCTTTTCACCAGCACCCGTCAAGATGATGCCTTTGAGTCCTTCTATTTCACAGGCTTCTTTGGAAAAAAAATGTTGCAATTCCAGTAAGGTTTGCTCGTTCAAAGCATTAAGCGCAGCCGCTCGATTAATCGTTACGGTCGTAATGCCGTTTGCTGCTTGTTGTATTTCTAAAATTTCGTATGACATAATGATGTAGGGATGTTTAGAGCTTGTTTGATAAAAAAGCACATTTTCATCTTTGGTGATTTGATGCTATAGTAAGCTCGAAACTTTGTACACTCCTATTTCTATACTCCATTCGGGGTAAGTAACGGACAAATAATAACTTCCCGATTTATGACGGCATCTTTCGTCCTGCTACTGCGTTGAAAAGCCTCGCTAGCCGAGAGGATTCCTACGTTTTTCGCCTTGTATCAGAACAAAACCTGCTCGGTCAAAATGAGGAACTTATTTTTTGTCCGTTACTAAAAAAGTGCATCTTAATTTTGATCGCTTTGTAGAATTACTGAATTGAAAAAATGTTGAATTGATTATTCCCATCCTATAATTAGCAGACGCTGCTGATTATACAGCACGTGACTATCAATTCGACAATTGAACAATTTTACAATTCAACTATCTGCACAAATCTATCCCGTTTACAGTATATATCGCATCTTTTCACTGCCACACAACAGTCAATTGACAGAATAGGTTTGCAGGAAAGCGGCTAGTTGTTTGTATTTTGACAAATGCTGTGGAATAGTATGACGTTGCTCCAAATCGTCCAAGTAGTACTGCAACAACAAATCAAAGTTGGGATTAAAAGCAAGTTTCGCGGCGGCAATCGCTCGGATAGCTCGATTGAAGGGATTGAGCGACCATTTCAGTTTTTTGTGCGAAATATCGTTCAGGACTTCGTTGAGCGTTGTGATCTGATCCAGTTGATCCAATAATCGAAAACCCACTTCATTCAAAAAAATGACGCTCTGTTCGATGACAACATCCGCATCCTTAGGAGAACGGATTTTAAACCTCGTCTGTTCTGCTTTGCTATAGTTTCGGATGCTTGTGACAATGGTGTTATTATCTGCTGTAAAACCCCGTACTCCCTGCACAAATGGCTGCACCAACTGCTCCACCGCTTCGTGTCGCACCCCAATAAAAATATCCGCCACACTCAGATCATCGTAATTCGTGATGCTATAAATAATGTTTTGAAAGCCGTCGGTAGTTATTCTTCTAAATTGATTCCGCTGGGGGATGTGTACAAACTCCGTGGCGTGTAGGGCATCTTGAAGTCGTTCCGTCAGCCAAGTTGCTCTTTGCATATCATCCTGATTTTTTGACTAATTTATTTGTGCGGTCAGCTCGACTTTAGCCATTAGCAGTTGGCAGTTGGCTATTAGCCAGTAGCTTATAGCTTACAGTTATTGTATTTACTTACACTCCGTAAAAAAGTGCGAGTGTAAGTAAATTTATCGTATCGACTGGTAAGCCCTTACGATACAAGCCAACAGCTAATAATGTAAATAACGGGTAAAATACTCCATTTTGTGGCAGTAACAGCTTTACTAAACTTTTGAAACTTAGTAGAGCGTTCGAGATCGCGCAACAAGTATGCCCAAAGGTTTTTTATGGACGGAAACACAAATTTCAACTTATTTTTCTCCAAAA
>JBCDKV010000325.1:0-5994 GCA_038746215.1 Bacteroidota bacterium
AATTTGGCATCCCATCCGCTAGCGGTTCACTACGTTGAAAAGATACTCAATCTTTTCTGCTTTGCACCACTTCGTGAATGTTAAAAAGCCTCATCGTAGCTATGGCTATGCTTACGTTTTTTGCCTTGCTTAAATCCAAAACTCCCTCAAATTTCACTCGACATTATTAACTTGAATGACTACTTAGGAGTAATGAAAAAATGAATGGATACGACCAATTGGCTAGAAGTCAGATGTTAGAACCGAAAGTTCAGACTAGCGAACCAAAAATTGAGGCTTAATCTTGAATTCCAATGAATTGTTGAAATTAATACAACTAATTTACTATCAGTTTTTTACAAGCTTGAAGAGCAAGTTATTCAATACAAAATAGCTATTCGGCAATCCTTAGGGCTTACCGATCGGGTGCATCTCAAAATGTCGTTTTGTTGATTAAAGGTCGAATTTTCGTTTGTATTTCATGCAGTCGCATCCGAAAATCTACAAAGGAGGATTTTCGGATGCGCCAAGGGTTTTTAAGGGTAAGAAGCGTTAAAGTTTTAACGCTTCTTGCCCTTAAAATCCCCTAGCAGAAAGTTTTTCACCTTTGAAAAAAAACTTTCTGCGATATTTTGAGATGCGCCCAACCGATCAGAATATCCTTCACTTTGGTAATCCCTTCAATTTTCATTTACTGCTCATACGTTAAGACAACGAAGAAAAATACTTACCGATGAAAGAACTCAAACCTTTTTCCGCTATTCACCGCAAAGAAACACAGCAGGATTTGCAGCAAACTGTTTTTGATCTCATCGTGATTGGAGGTGGTGCAACGGGCTGCGGTATCGCCTTGGATGCTGCGAGTAGAGGACTGAAAACTCTGTTGTTAGAAAAAAATGATTTTGCCTCTGGAACGAGTAGTAAATCCACCAAACTTATCCACGGTGGACTTCGCTATTTGAAGCAACTTGAAATCGGACTGGTACGAGAAACGGGAACGGAACGAGCCATTGTGCATCGTTTGGCGACGCATTTGGTGCTACCCGAAAAAATGCTATTGCCACTCATCGAAAACGGTACTTACGGAAAATTAGCCACTTCTTTTGGGTTGAAAGTATATGATGTATTGGCAGGAGTGAAAGGCAAAGACAAACGCAGAATGCTTTCCAAAAAGGAAGCTTTGGAAAAAGAACCGCTCTTGGACGAAAGCATACTGAAAGGAGCAGGTTATTATGCGGAATATCGTACGGATGATGCTCGTTTGACCATCGAATTGATAAAGACAGCCGCTCGCTACGGCGCAAAAGCCCTGAACTATTGCAAAGTCGTCGATTTCATTTACAAAGGAGAAGAAATTAGTGCCGTCGTTTGCGAAGATCAAATCACAGGTGATACTTTTGAAGTGCGTGCCAAGCACATCGTATCTGCGGGTGGACCTTGGGTAGATAAGCTACGGAAAATAGACAACTCCCTCAAAGGCAAGAGCTTACACTTAACGAAAGGTGTTCATGTGGTCGTGCCACACGAGAAATTGCCCATCAATTACTCTGTCTATTTTGACGTGCCAGACGGTCGTATGATGTTTGCTATCCCAAGGGGGCGAGTCACCTACATTGGTACTACTGATACCACCTATAAAGGTGATCTAAATCGGGTGGTGGCAACAGCAGAAGATGCGGAGTATATCCTAGATTCCGTTAACAATGCTTTTCCTTCCATTAATTTAAAGATGGAAGACCTCATTTCTAACTGGGCAGGTCTACGTCCATTGATTCACGAAGATGGTAAGTCTCCTTCTGAACTATCTAGAAAAGACGAAATCTTCATCTCCGATACGGGACTCATTTCCATCGCAGGTGGAAAGCTGACAGGCTACCGCAAAATGGCGCAACGCATCGTCGATATAGTAGCCGAGCAGGAAAACAATAGCGAACTAAAGGACTGCTTCACGAAAGAAATCAGCTTAACGCCAGAACCAATTCCAAATTATAAAGCAGTGCAAACTTATATTGAAGGCTTGAAAAGTCGCGTGCAAGCACTTGGATTGAGTGATTACCATGCTTGGTATCTAGTGACCACTTATGGCAAACAAATCGAGCTTATATTAGATCAAATGCAAGCCATGGAAGCAGATACGCCCGATGTTCGTTTACTGAGAGCAGAATTGTGGTTTGGCGTACATTACGAGATGGTACAATCGCTCACCGATTTCTTTGTACGCAGAACGGGACGCCTCTATTTTGATATTCACAGCATCGCACCTGCCAAAGATATCATCGCAGCAGATTTGCAAGATTACTTGGACTTGGATAGCTCAGAATTGGTGACTGAAAAAGAGCAATTGCAGACTTTGCTATATGATGCTACGCATTATTACGAGCAAGAATTGGTGTGATTGTTATGATGGCTGTGAGGGTATACTTTATATGGAATTAGGCGTGTACGAAGTTCTAAGCAATCCTCAAAATAAGCCTTAATAAATCCCTTGAGATCGCGCAACAAGTATGCCTAGAGATTTTTTATGGACGGAAACACAAATTTTTCCTGAAAAATTTGTGTTTCCGTCCGAAGAGACTCACCGAGCATACTTGTTGCGCGATTTTCTGACATTCACTCAGACTGGTTTCAAGTAAAACGTTAAGAGCATGTTTGGAGCACTATCTTACTGTAAACCAATCTTTTACGAACCTGACTTTGAAAATAATCGCTCATTTATCTCGATAAAGTCACTATTATTTTCTTCGCCAGAACCGTAAACTACTGATTTACAGTTCAATCCTGCTCCAAACAAGCTCTAAGAAAAGCAGGACTTCGTGCAGCCCTAATATGGAATCAGATATTGTACAGCAATTTTGATATCGTGGTATAAATTTTGTTCAAGTCTCGTGAAAAGTTGTCCAGTAACAGGAAGTTACTGGACAACCGAAACACTCAATTTGCCAAAATGAAAATTATTGAGCTCTAAGCGAATCAACAAAGCCTGGCTTTTAGCGTCAATTCCTTACTTTCAAGTCTAAAATATTTCCCATTTCATAACAATGTCGGCAGCGAGGCTCGTAGGATTCTTTTTCTCCTAATACGACCTTTTCTTGGTTCATCGACAAGCGATAGGAATGAGTCGCTAAGTTCCCACAATGCTGGCAAATGGCGTGTACTTTGGTGATGTATTCTGCGACTGCTAGTAGGTTTGGGATAGGACCAAATGGGATGCCTTTGAAATCCATATCTAGGCCAGCGATGATGACACGAGTACCGTTCAAAGCCAATTGCTGACAAACCTTGGGAAGTTCCATATCGAAGAATTGCGCTTCGTCTATGCCGACTACTGTAATATCGGTGGCTAAGCTCAATAAATCTTTGGAATGTGCAACGGGCGTAGATAAAATATGATTGGCATCGTGCGATACGACTTTTTCTTTATCGTAGCGAGTATCTACTTTTGGTTTGTAGACTTCTACGCGTTGTCCCGCAATTTTCGCTCGCTTTAGTCGGCGAATCAATTCTTCCGTTTTGCCAGAAAACATAGAGCCGCAGATGACTTCTATCCAGCCTTGTCGTTGCCTTCGGTAGTGTGGTTCTAAAAACATAGTATTAGACTTAATTAGGGGCTAAAATTTTGATTATCAGCGACCTTATTTTTTTGGCGGCTTCCCTTCTAAGGTTGTAAATAAGATGATCTGAGTCCCTAATGACGGGCATTTCCAAAATGCCTGTCATTTCTAGCATCACAGATGACAGGCAAGCTTGAAGTTGCCTGTCATCAAGACCTCAAATTTTACAACGCTAGAATTGTAGCCTTTTTGGGCCTTTGTTGAATTGCCCAATTGTTGAATTGCAAGAGGGACTATAGTCTGTAAAAAATAGAGCTTCGCACAAATATAAGCACAAATTCCTTTGAACTATATCTGAGTCAAATACTAAAAGCATGTTTGGAGTATTATCCTCCTGCTCCAAACAAGCTATAAGAAAATGAGATTTGTACAGTCGTTATTCGCACTAATAACAACTTAGTTCAATCAATGCACTTTCATATAGAAAAAAATATAATTTATTTGTAACAAAAGGAAAGGTAGGGACGTAAAGAAAGGGCATCTGTTGGAGATGCCCTTGCCTAATGTTCATGAGATTTTAATTGCCGATAATAAGTCGTTTTTTCTAAAATATGTTCATATAATGTTGATAATAAGTCGTTTCTTTCTTTGTTGATACAAATATCAAGCAAAATTCTTGCCGGCATAAGTACAATAGCTCCAAAATCTGTACTAACTTTACGCATAGATAATTACACAAATCACTGATAGTCAAATTTTTGCTTGAAAAATTACGACTATTTCTGTTTCAAAAACATATTTAATAAAAGAATATGCGTCAAAGTAGATTGGTCAAAAGACTCGAAAATTTAGGAAGCAGGGACAAGGATCGCTTCTCCAAATTTGTCAACTCGCCTTATTTTAATCAACACGATAAGACCACCCAACTGCTTAATTTAATCTACATTGCTTTTGAAAAAGGTAGACCTGCTCTATTGGAAAGGGAAAAAATATTCAAGAAATTGTTTCCGAAAGAACCTTTCAACGAACAGCGTTTGCACAACGTGATGTCTTATCTCATGCGTTTGTATCATCGTTTTTTAGCCTACGAGAAAATAGAATCGCAGCACTTTGAAGAAGCCGTCGCCACGATGGAGCAAGCCTACGATAGCGATCAGTTTGATGTTTTTACTAACCGAGCAAAGCTATTTGAGAAAATACTGAAAGAACATCAGGCGCAGGACGAACATTATTACTATCACAGATTGAGGTATCACGCTCTATCAAGAGAATATAAGGTCAATCACGTCAACAGTTCGGAACAACAGAGTGGACAGGCGTGGATACACGCACTCGATCATTTTTATATTCTCTCCAAGCTGCAACAAGCATGTCAGCTACAGGCGCACGAAATGGTGATGAATACCAGCTATGACTTTACCTTGCTTGATGAAGTTTTGTCCTACCTAGAAAAAAGCGAAGCAGCATTTGAGCAATCAACAACAATTCTTGCCTACTACACGGTTCTCAAAATGTTGAAAGAGACGGACGATTCCAGTCACTATCTGACACTCCGAGACTTGTTGTTGAAACATCCAGATCGCTACAGTCTAAAGAATTTGAACGACTTGTATAATTATGCCTCTAACTATTGTATTGACCAAATAAAGAATGGTAACGATAGCTACGAAAAAGAACTATTTAATATCTATAAACAAAGTATCGACAACGAGACCGTAGTAGTGAATGGCAGAATAGACACTTGGTATTATAAGAATATTGCCACCCTTGGGTGTCACCTGAAAGAATTCAGTTGGACTTATCGCTTCATTGAGGATTATCGGGATAAACTACCAGAAAATCACCGCAGTAATGCCTACTACTACAGCCTAGCTTTTTATCATTTTTGTAATAAAGATTTCGATCAAGCTTCTGATCTTTTGCTAGAAGTTCAATTCACAGAAGTTCAATATCATCTTGGTGGTAATTTGTTATTGGTGCGTTGCTACTACGAATTGGGCAATATAGAGGCACTCATTTCTTTGCTAGAAAGCCTTAGAATCTATGTCATCAGGAGTAAAAAGATGACTACTAAGGAGAAGAAAGGCTACAACAACATGATTCGATTTGCCAAAAAACTAGTACAACTGAAAACGTATCGAATCGCGATGAGTAGAAAAGATTTTGAAGCCAAAGCGCAAAAACTAGCAGGGGAAATTGCTAAAAATAGTAACGTTTACGCCAAAGCATGGCTATCGGATAAATGTGGTGAGTTTTTGGGAACTGCTCAAAAGGAAATGGTGTGAGGGTGATGCTAGAGATAAATCGTTCTTGTTTATGCTGTTGATAATGTTTATTTTTTGACTTGCTACACTACTGGATAAAACATAAATTGAAATACAAAGCACACTTAGAAACACTAAGAGCATGTTTGGAGCATTATCTTCCTGTAAATCAGTATTTTCCGAACCTGACTTTGAAAATA
>JBCDKV010000326.1:0-5978 GCA_038746215.1 Bacteroidota bacterium
TTAAAAAACACTCCATAAATCATGCCAATAATCTCTTTTCCACTAAAACTACAAATAAGAACGTGATTAGAGTGTTATTTAGGATTTAAACAACTGATAATGAATGACTTAAAAAAGCAACAAATCTAATAACTAAATCGGGATGTGTGGGTGAATTGCGGTCAAGTGGTTGATCGTTTTTAGTGCTGGAGCGCAAGGACATCTTGCCAAAAATTCTGCCGATGAACAGCCGCTTAAATTGGCGTTCGCCCGTCATCATTTTATCGTTTTCTGTGCAGTGTTTCAGCATTTGATAGGCATTCATTTTACCCCATTGTGCACTTGAATCTGCTGTGATATTTTTAATTCTTAGTTTGAAGGCGTCTATTGTATCTTGTTTGAATATATCTCTCATTTTTCTATTTTTTTTAGGTAAATAGTTACTTTTTTTATGATCCCGCAATTTTCTATTGCTGGATAATTTCAAGTGATTTAAAAGTTGTCCAGCAACGGGAATTTGCTGGACAATAACAGAACTTCGTGTCGTTCTAGATTAGGTTTAAAACTTGGCTGGCATAATTTTGCGGACTTCCACTTTGCCGCCATGATCGAACATCGGGCAGCCTTCCGTCATACCGATCGCTTCTTCCAGAGATTCCGCTTTCACGAATACATAGCCACCTACAACTTCCTTCACTTCGGCATAAGGTCCGTCCGTGATGACCCCGCTTGGTGCTACGGTCTTGCCTTCGTAAGATAGTTGGTTGGTACCTGTGAATTTCCCTTGTGCTGCGATGCCACCAATCCAATCTTGCCATTTTTTGATTTCTGCTGCCAAGTCTTGTGGAGAAGGTTGGTAAGCAGGATTAGGGACATGTCTGAAAATCATCATAAACTCGTTCATTGTACAATTTTTTTTGTTTTGAAAATAAGTAAAAATGCGGATTTAAGAGGTTGGAAATTAGGCGTAAAGCACTTGTAATCAATTAATTAAATAATTCACCAATTGATTGCCTGACTACATCTACTTCAATATTAGAAAAAAGAAAGATTATTCTGAAATAGCTAATTGCGTCTCCTGTTCCAATAGGTTTTTCAATCGCTCCAAGCCTAACTCATTAGTAGCAGCGATTTGTTTTTCGACACCAAAAAGATGCATCATAAAGCGGCTAAAGCCAGAGCATCTGAGTTCAAAAGTTTGTGTGACGACTACACCATTGGCGGTTTCGGTTAGTTGATATTCAAAAGTAGGTTGATCTTTGAACGGCTTGGTAATGTCGCATTCCATACGCAAATATTCATTATCTTTCATCACTGCCAAGGTTTGCTTGCCTTCACTTTTTTCGGCAACGCCTTCCCAATGAAAAGCTGAACCAATTTGTCCAACTTCACCAGTTACATGATGCTTTTGCTCAGGATCGGTGACTACAAAAGGCGACCATTCGGGGAATCGCTCGAAGTTACGAAGCAAATCGAAGGCTGCTTCACAAGAGGCTTCAATTTGTTGAGTAGTGACTACTCTGATGGTTTTTTGCTGAGCGGATAAAGTAGTAGTGATAGCTACGAAAGATAGGATAAATAATGTTTTTAGTAAGTTTGTCATGATGTAAAAATTAAAGTGTTATTAATAAATTTCACCCCCATGACGAGTGAGCTTTTTGAAATTGGACAGCTTGGACAAATTTTTTTTAAAAAAATGATCATTAGGTCATTTTTTATAAATTTCCTAATCCTCATTAGCGGCTACCATTTTTCACTTCCACCATTCCATCAAGCAAAAGTAACACTCCAACCTGAACGAGTTCCGCTTCTAAATTTAGCAATTTATTTGTGTAACGAATGGGAATCATTCCGTTAAATAGAACGTTAGTATAATGGATTGATATTCCATTCGGTACATATCTTTAAGTTAAGGTTATTTGTTTCAAATTCCCTAACACTTACCCATAGCTAAGTCGATCTGAAAAGCCCAATGATGTTGCACATCCAACAGGCGAACTTTGCTCATGTAGCATTTCATTTGTTTTTAATTGTTGTCTCCCAAAAAACAGAGGAAAAATTTAAAAGAGCTAGTTGCATAGCAATCGTATCAATTATTAACACACTAACTATTCGACCGTATGTCCACCAGACTGATTGCGCTATTTACTTTGATTTTTTTGCTAGGCTGTGAAATGAAGCAGCAGGTTTGGCAGAAACATATGCTCGCAAGCCTTGGCAAAGCCGTTTTTACCCAGCAGACGATGCAGCACCATTTGAGCGCTTCCGCTTGGACGCAAGATGATCTCGTCGATTCCATAATCGTGTTGCAAAACGACAGCCTATTGCTGCCTTTTCGAGCTTTATCAGAGCAAAATTTCGTATTGCTGCATTTTGAGGGGCAACAATATGCTACCTTCGACTACTATTTTAGAAAATATGCCAATGCAGCCTCCTTTTCTAATCTTTCCGCAGAGCAAATACTACCACTCGCAGATTCTTTAGCGATACAACAACCCGTTTTTATTGCTACAATAGATGAATCACTCACGCAGAGCTTAGACTTTTTCAATTTGGCATTGACCCTAAATAAGCTAGCAGAAGAGCATCCATTAGTCATCATCAATCATTCCGCTACCATCCATCTCAGCGGTTTTCATCGCGATATTGTCCTTGTCCAGATGCCTAAGAAAAGCCAGCAAACCGAAGCCTTGGCAGCACAAGCCCTTTTTGGTGGTACGGATGTGATGGGCATACTGTCGGATTCGCTATCCACTGAATTGCCCCAAGGAGCGGGAGATTTTATTGCTGCGGTGCGATTGGGATATGCTGCCCCCGAACAAGTGGGCATTGATCGCGAAAGACTGGAAAAAATACAGACGATTGCCGAAAAAGCCATTCAGATCGGTGCATTTCCAGGGGCGCAAGTCTTAGTGGCAAAGGATGGAAAAATCATCTATGATAAAGCCTTCGGACACCACAGCTACGAGCAGCAACAAGCTGTGAATACCAATGATCTGTACGATCTAGCATCTATCAGTAAAGTAGCAGCGACGACACTGGCAGCGATGAATTTGTACGAAAATCAGCAACTTAGTTTGAGCGCACCCATTCGTGCTTACATTCCTGGACGTACTTCGCTCTATTATACGCGTATTCAGCGCCTATTGACGCATACTTCTGGTTTACAACCTCACCTACCCATTGCGAAATATATTTTTCACGCCAAAGATTATGGCGCAGATTGCGATACATTTTTCTGCACTCGTCCCTTGCCGCCGTACACGCTGAAAGTGGCGGATGGTTTGTATTTCAACGAACAGGAAAAAGACAAAATACTGGAAAATTGCTTTAAGGTTCGTCCTTATAAAAGGCGTAGGTATCGCTATAGCGACCTCAATTTTGTGTTGCTACAACAAATCATCGAAAAGCAAAGTGATCAGGATTTAGAAAGCTTCGTGAACGACAAATTTTACACCCCACTAGGTTTGAGAAGACTATTGTACAATCCTTTGAGTAAATACGAAATACAGGAAATTGCACCTACAGTAGTGGATACGGCTTGGCGACATCAAGTGCTGCGTGGCAATGTACACGATGAAGGCGCAGCACTATTTGGTGGCGTGGCAGGCAACGCTGGACTGTTTTCCAATGCTGAGGATTTAGCGGTGCTTTTTCAAATGCTTTTAAATGGAGGCAGCTACGGCGGAACGCAACTACTCACGCCCTCTACGGTCACTAAATTCACTTCCAAACAATCAAAAGTACATCGTGGACTGGGTTTTGATAAGCCATCGGGACGAAGAGGCAATTTGCCCTATGCCAAATCTGCTTCTGCTTCGACTTTTGGGCATACTGGTTTCACTGGAACAGCCGTTTGGGCAGACCCAGAACACGACCTTATTTTCATTCTACTCACCAATCGCGTGCATCCCAACAAATACAACCGCAAGTTGCAGCGATACGACATCCGAGCGCAAATGCACCAAGCTGTTTATGATGCGCTTGGGACGGCGAAGGTGGATGTGAAGTAGATTCGATTCTCATAAATAAAACATCCCCGTCAACGCTTGATACGCTTCTGTCCAATCATTAGCTATTGCTCCTTTCTGGACAATTAGTTGCTCTTTAATTATCGGTTTGGGTTGTTGTTCAAACTGCAACAAAAGTCGTTCTACGTTCTTGTCCGCTCTGGGAAAAACTTCCGTTCTTTTAGTACAATACAAATTATAGTTTTGCGCTAATTCTTCAAAGCGCAAACCTTCGATCAGCGGAAGGATGAGCGCAAATTTCCCATCTTTGGCTAATAGTTTTTGCACCGCTCGCAAAAGATCGCCATGTGGCAATTTGACGGTATGACGCACTTGATTACGATCTGCTTTATCGGAGAATGTACCGCCCGAGAAAAAAGGTGGATTGCTCACAATGAGATCATACGACTGTTGCGCTGACTGTGCAAAATCTTGAATCGCGACTGGAATGGCCTGAAGCCGATCTGACCAAGGAGCAGCTTGCATATTCGCGCTCGCTTGGCTACAGGCACACTCGTCGATTTCTACCGCATCAATTTTTGCTAATTCGTTGCGCTGCCCTAACATAATGGCGATCAGCCCCGTTCCTGTTCCGATGTCCAAAACATGTTTAGCATCTGCTACGTCCGCCCATGCGCCGAGTAGAATGCCATCCGTCCCAACTTTCATGGGACACTGATCTTGCTGTATTTCAAACTGCTTAAATTTGAATGGTGGAATGCTAGTTACTTGCATGTTGAAGTTTTGATAAATAAGTAAGAAGGAAAGAAGTTGAGTAAGACAATTGATAAAATCTAATCTTTGTTGATTTGTCTATGTTGTATGTCTGCTTAACAGATTACTGTTTCCACGGTACTAATGTAGGTGTTATACAAAGTCTCATTTTTCTTAACAGAAACAGTCTGAGTCAATGTAAGGAAATCGCGCAACAAGTATGCTTAGTAGTTCTCTTCGGACGGAAACACAAATTTCAACTTATTTTTCTCTCAAAAATAAGTTGAAATTTGTGTTTCCGTCCATAAAAATTCTTTGGGCATACTTGTTGCGCGATCTCATGAGCTGTACTAGAATTCGTTTTAAGTGTTGCTTAAAACTTAGTACAATCCTAAATACTAGTCAGCGGTGATTAGCGAATCAACAGCTAAGACAAGAGAAAGTCTTCTTGCAATTGCCCTAAAGAAGTTAAGCTACTCACTCGACTTTATCCTTGATGACAAGATTAAACGGATTTTTGTTGTACGAATCAAACAATCTTGTTGACAAAATCCTTATTGCTAATGTAAATCTAGTTTTTGTAAAGAAAAAAAAGAAAATGGCTCGGACACCATCTAATATGCTAGCACTGAAAACCATTGCACCCGATTTCATCTTACCCGATACGATCACCGATAAAAATGTAAGTTTGAACGAAGCGGCAGGCGAAAAAGGAACACTCATCATGTTTATTTGCAACCACTGCCCTTATGTCCTACATGTCAAAGAAGAAGTGGTCAATATTGCGAAAGCCTACCAAGAAAAAGGTATCGGCGTAGTAGCGATTAGTGCGAATGACGTGGACAACTATCCCGATGATTCACCCGAAAAGATGAAAATCTTCGCTGCACAAAACGGATTCACTTTCCCTTACCTCTACGATGAGACCCAGTCCGTAGCCAGAGCTTACGACGCAGCTTGCACCCCTGATTTTTATTTATTTGATAGCGACAAACACCTCTACTATCGCGGTAGAATGGATGCTTCTCGCCCTGGCAGTGGCGTTCCTGTCACAGGTGGAGACTTGCGTGCGGCTTTGGATGATTTACTCGCTGAAAAAGTTGAACCAGTGGAGCAGTATCCAAGCGTGGGTTGCAACATCAAGTGGAAGTAGACATTCATGCGTGTCCTTATCATCCGTTTTTCCTCCATCGGCGATATTGTTTTGACAACGCCCGTGGTACGTTGCTTAAAGCTACAGCGAGCGGCAGAGATTCACTATCTGACCAAGCAGAA
>JBCDKV010000327.1:0-5976 GCA_038746215.1 Bacteroidota bacterium
GTTTTGATTGGAGGTTAACTTATGCACTTTATTTAGGATAAAAAAGTGCACGAAGTCTCATTTCTCTTAACATCTTGATTGGAAACAGTCTGAGTCAATGCAAGAAGATTGAGCAACAAGTATGCTCGGTAAGTCTCTTCGGACGGAAACACAAGTTCTCGGTTATTTTTCTCAGGAAAAATAACCGAAAACTTGTGTTTCCGTCCATAAAAACCTTTAGGCATACTTGTTGCGCGATCTTAAGAGCTTTACTAAGAGTCGTTTCGAGTGTTGCTCAAAACTTCGTATACGCCTAATTATGAATGTGAAAATTGGGGAAATAGCTCGTAAATTGTGAGTAGCTGTAATGTAAACGGGATAGACCTATGCAAATAGCTGAACTGTGAAATTGTCGAATTGATAGCAGCATGCTTTTAGCAAAACCTTCCAATTGTGGAGTGGGAAAAATCAATTCAACATTTTTTCAATTCAGCGACTCTACAAAGTGATCAAAATTGAAATGCACTCTTCTATCTCGAATGAGGCATAAATAATTGAGGAGGATCACTTTGACCTCTACTGCAACTCTGCCTCAATCTCTTCCAGCGTCTTATTCTTCGTTTCGGGCAAGAACTTGAACAATGCCACTAAGCCAACCGCCGAAGTGATCGCATAGAATAAGAAAATGTCTCTTGCGCCCATATTAGTCAGTTGCCAAGGGAAAAACTGCTGAATCAATACGCTCACCAAACTAGTAATCAAGGCACAAGCAGGAATCGCAATACCGCGAATGCGTGTGGGAAAAATTTCTGAGAAAATAATCCACATAATCGGACCGACCGAAAACTGGAAGGCAGCGATAAAGCTCATAATACCGAACAAAATGAGTGTGCCAGGCAAGTCGCTCGCTCGCTGAATCAATGCGCCTTCAAAAGCACCGAGCTGCTCGCCTAGATTTTCTTTGAGTGCCGCTTTGAACGTAACATCCGATGGATATTCTACGCCTATCATAGATTGCAATTTGGCAGCGTCTAGGTTTTCGATACTAGCTAGATCATCGGGGCTGAGGGTATAGCTAGCTTGCTGGAAACCATAAGCGCAAATACCAAGGCTCAGTACTGCCCAGAGCAAACCCCAGAGCGTCATAGGTCGCCGCCCGATTCGGTCAATCAGTAGCAGCGCCAGCACGGTGAATACCACACTGCACAAACCAACCCAAACGGCTTGACTGAAAGCGGCATCTGTGCCCAAGCCAAGTTGGGAGAAAACCGTTGGAGCATAAAACAGAATGGCGTTGATGCCCGTAGTTTGCTGCACAATGGCAAAGGTGATACCAATAATAATGGCTTTTTTTAGTTTGGAATCGAATAGTAGTTTGATTTGTTCGGAAAAAGAAGATTTGCTGGATTCTTCTGCTAAACTGGCTTGAATAGCTGCTATTTCTGTTTCGATTGCTGCTTGTGGCATTAACTTAGCCAGTGCAGCTCGTGCTGCTTCAATTTTACCTTTCAAGACCAGCCAGCGCGGACTTTTGGGAATAAACAGAAGCATCACAGACCACAGCAAAACGGGCAAAATTTCTGAACCCAACATCCATCGCCAAGTCTGTGTCGTGAATCCCCAGTCCGTTGCCCAAACGGCAGGCGATTTTGAAAGTTGTAGAATCAAATAATTGATAAAATAGGCTGTGGAAAGTCCTACGACGATGTTGATTTGGTTCATAGCGACTAGCTTCCCACGCATATGTGGCGGCGCAATTTCACCGATATACATGGCAGCTAAAGAAAGTGAGGTGAATGCCAAACCACCTAAGAAGCGAGCTGCCACCAAGGTCTCGTAGGAAGGCGCAAAAGTAGAACCCACCGCCGAAATGAGATACATCGCCGCAATGATTTGTAAACTCCGCTTTCGTCCTAATGCATCGACCACATAACCTGCTGCGAGCAATGCCAGCAAGACACCCCAACCAGGCGCACTAACGACCAGTCCTTTTTGAATATCATTTAGTCCAAATTCGTTGCTAACAAACTCTACGGTTCCTGAAATGAGGGCAGCGTCCAGTCCAAAGACAAATCCACCAAAAGCTACGATGAAAGCATATTTGAAGGCGTTAGTAGGCATAAGGAAAGTGTTTTTTGCTTGTTGTTTATTATGTTGTTGGGAAAAGAATCTATTCCCTTTCCACTGATGTGAATAACGACTGTACAGATTTCATTTTTCTTGAAATTTGTGTTTCCGTCCATAAAAACCCTTGGGCATACTTATTGCGCGATCTCAAGCACTTTACTAAGTTTCAAAAGTGTTAATACCACAAAATGGAGTATTTTACCTGTTATTCGCATCACTATTGAAATGGTAGGTCTACCAAGTCTTTGATTTAAAGAGAAGCATACCAATCTTACACAGAAAAAGAATAAAAATCAAAGGAAATACTTAGCAAAGCTAGCAAAATATCTTCTTGCATAGACAAAAACTAAACAAAGTAAATTATTCAGTACAGCTAATCCGATACGCAAATGAAGATCATAGGATTTTCCGTGCATTTGCCTTGTACATTAATATATTTATTAACATCTTGCGGCGAATAAAACTAGCCAACGCATGAAGTACTTTTTGGCATTTTTGATGCTATGTGTTTCAATTTGTGCATCAATAGCACAATCCAGCTTCGTGGACGGGACAATTTTAGCACAAATAGCAGCACCCGCAGGCGGAGAGGGCGTGGCAGTTGGTGATTTTAATAATGATGGCTACGACGATTTCTATGTGAGTTATCCCGAAGGCAGCAACTTATTGTACAAAAATTTGGGGGATGGTACTTTTGTGGAAATAGGTGAAGCAGCAGGCGTAGCACAATCCGCAGCGATAGATAGCAGAGCGGCGGTTTGGGGCGACATCAATAATGATGGTTGGATAGATTTATACGTTGGCAACAAATTTGCGCCTGACGAATTATTGCTCAATTTAGGGAATGAAAAGTTTGAAGCAATTACGGCTACGGCTAACATTTTCCAATTGGGGCATCCCAAATCCGTCAACATGGCAGATGTGAATGCGGATGGCTATTTGGACATCTACGTTTCTAATTTTGTGGGGGAAAACGTGCTGTATTTGAACAATGGTGATTTGAGTTTCACGGATTTCACAATTACCGCAGGAGCACTCGACAGAGGTCGAGCAATGGGTAGTATTTTTTTTGATTACGACAAAGATGGAGACCTCGATTTGTATTTGGTGCACGATGGTAATGAACCCAATTTTTTGTACCAAAACGACGGAACAGGTCGCTTTACAGAAGTAGGTGTAGCGGCAGGTGTGGCAACGGCAAGTTTCGGCATGGGCGTAGATGTGGGAGACGTTAATAATGATGGTTGGCTAGATATTTACATCACTAATTTGGGATCAAATTTTTTATTACTCAACAACGGGGACGGAACGTTTAGCGATATTTCTGCAACTGCTAATATTGGTGATGCTGGCATGGGTTGGGGCATTAGTTTTTTGGACTATGATAATGACGGTTGGCTAGATATTTACGTCTCCAATGATGCGCAATTTAGTAGTTTCATTTACCCGAATGTTTTGTATCACAATCAAGGTGATCTGACATTTGAGGTAATGGATTACACGCAAGCGGACATCCGATTGGATCGAAGTTATGGGGCAGCCTGTACAGATTTCGATTTGGACGGGCGACAAGATATACTTTTCGTCAATAAAGGTGATTCGGAAGGCTTGCGCCTATTGAAAAATGAGCAAGCTCGTACTGCTTGGCTTGGATTACATCTGGTAGGCACTGTCAGCAATCGCGATGCCGTGGGCGCAAAAATAGCCATTACGAATGCGGAGGGTCAGACTTACTACAGGGAAGTGGTGGCAGGACAAAGCTGGGCGAGCCAAAATAGTAGTATTGTACACTTTGGACTGGGCGCAACTAGCCGTATCCAAGCATTGCGTGTGATCTGGCCGAGTGGTGAGGTGACCAATTTTGAAATCAATGTCATTAATCAGTTTTATACCGTACTTGAAGATGGTAGCCTATACGATGGCATCCTTTATCCAGCAATAAGTACCCAAACAAAGTCATTTATTACCAAAACAGCGTCATTTGGTCTATTTCCAAATCCTAGTAATGGTATCTTTGCGCTGAATTTTACTACCCCAATGAATGCTCCATTTTTTATTGAAGTATACGATTTACTTGGACGATTAATATTTCAAAAAAAGGTGCGATCTACGCCAGCAACCAACATCTTTGAAGTATCATTAGCTGCTGCTCCTTTATCTACATCGGGCGTTTGGGTTCGAGTATTTAATGAGCAGTTTTCGCTATCAAAATACATGTCTATTCAAAACAGAACACAATGAAAAAAGTAGTTACATTCGGAGAAATCATGCTCCGCCTTACTCCACCTAACTTAAAGCGATTCTCACAAGCCAGTTCTTTTGAAGTGATTTATGGTGGCGGAGAAAGTAATGTCGCCGTTTCTTTGGCAAACTACGGTATTCCCGTCGAGTTTGTCACTCGCTTGCCCAAAAACGATATAGGCGAATGTGCACTCATGGAAATGCGCAAAAGAAATGTCGGAACGCGGCACGTGCTTCGAGGTGGAGAACGGCTGGGCATCTATTTCCTAGAAATTGGAGCAGTCAGTAGAGGGAGCAAGGTGGTTTATGATCGCGATCATTCTGCGATGTCTTCCATTGAGGCGGGTATGGTAGACTGGGCAACGGTCTTTAAAGATGCGGCTTGGTTTCACTGGACGGGTATTACGCCTGCTATTTCACAGGGCGCAGCAGACGCCTGTTTGGAAGCGATCCAAATGGCAAATAAAATGGGCGTCACGGTTTCCACGGACTTGAACTATCGGAAAAAGCTGTGGAACTACGGCAAACAACCCAGCGAAGTCATGCCCGAATTGGTGGCAGGCTGCGATGTCATTTTAGGCAATGAGGAAGATGCCGAAAAGCACTTTGGTTTGCATCCAGAAGCGGTAGATGTTACGCAAGGTGGCTCGGTGGAAGGCACCGCTTACCTATCCGTTTTGAAGCAATTGATGACGCTGTTTCCAAGAGCTAAGAAAGTCATCACGACTTTACGCGGTTCCATCAGTGCTTCTCACAATACTTGGTCGGGCGTACTGTACGACGGAGAAACCCTCTTCGAAGCACCTACTTACCAAATCACACACATCGTGGACAGAGTAGGTGGTGGCGATAGCTTCATGGGTGGTCTCATCTATGGCTTGTTACACTACCCAGACGATGATCAGAAAGCCCTCGATTTTGCGGTAGCTGCTTCTTGTTTAAAACATACGATCTATGGCGATGCTAATTTAGTGACGGTAGAGGAAGTGGAAAAACTGATGAGCGGCGACGCTAGTGGGCGAGTGAGTCGGTAGCTTTTTGAATAATGGATTAGTTTGTCTAAGCAGCAGATAAAAGCTGGTATTGGAAAATGACATAATCAATATCTAACCTTTAGAATTCGTAGCTAAAATAATCCGTAGCTAACTTATTCAGCTACTGATTTTATTTAGCTACGGATATCTGGCAATCGTTAAAAGCTAGAATTTATCTGATTCATTGAATTGCTGATCCAATTATTGTACTCTACTGAGCATTTTTAATTTTCAACATATCGCCACATAGAAACACATAGACATTATGCCCTGATTTTCCGTAACTTATCTTAGTCTTCTTAGCTCGACTTTAGCCTTTTACTATTAATGCGAGTAATGGGTAAAATACTCCATTTTGTGGCAGTGATAGTTTTACTAGACTTTTAAGACTTAGTAAAGTGTTTGAGATCGCGCAACAAGTATGCCCAAAGGTTTTTTATGGACGGAACACAAATTTCAACTTATTTTTTAGAGAAAAATAAGTTGAAATTTGTGTTTCCGTCCAAAGAGAATTACTGAGCATACTTGTTGCTCAATTTGCGGATATTGACCTGAACCATATCTGAGTCAAATGTCAAGAAAAATGAAATTTGTA
>JBCDKV010000328.1:0-5974 GCA_038746215.1 Bacteroidota bacterium
ACTAGACTTTTGAAGTTTATATGCCCAGAGGTTCTTTATGGACAGTAACACAAATTTTACCTGATTTTTCAGAAAAAATTGATAGGTTCATACACTCGTTTGACATTCTTTCTTAAAAATAAAATGAAAAATGAAATTTTTCATTTTGTTTTCAAGAGACCCTTCTGACAGAAATGATGATGTTGTTGATGATTTTTGGAAAAAATCATCAACAACATCATCATTTCTGTCCAAGAGGGCCACCCAAATTGCTAATTTTTATGAAATAAAAATTAGCAATTTGAGACTAAAGTGTCAACTACTTCTGTGATTCAGATAAACATTCGAGTATTGCTTAAAATTTCGTACACGCCTAAATAAAAACAACTGACTTTCACTAAGGAATGAGATGTAAATTTATTTGTGTAACATTCCTAAAGCAACAATACGTTATGAAACAAAATCTACCACGCTGGAAACGCTATTTTCCAAGCCAATACTTACTCCTATTGGGTATATCGCTATTTTCCTATGCTTTTGCTCAGGCACAAACCACCGTGTCTGGTACGATCACTTCCGAAGGTGGCACGCCGCTCATCGGGGCTTCCGTAGTGATTAAAGGTACGAGTTTAGGAACAGTGACCGATCTCGATGGGAACTTTTCGATCAGTATTCCCGATCCCAATAGCACTTTGATCTTTTCCTACACGGGCTATCAAAGCAAAGAAGTACTCGTGGATGGACAGGCTAATATCGTAGTTGCTTTGGCAGAGGGAGAACTGCTAGAAGAGGTGGTCGTAGTTGGTTATGCTACGCAAAAGAAGACCGACGTGACGGGAGCGATTTCCTCCCTCAATTCGGATAACTTCAACGGGGGTGTCATTTCCTCACCCGAACAATTGCTACAAGCCAAAGTGCCAGGTGTACGCATCACTTCTTCTAGTGGCGAACCAGGCGCAGCCGTCAATGTGACCATTCGTGGGGCGGGTTCACTAAGGAGCGGCAACAGTCCGCTCTATGTCATAGATGGCGTTGCGCTGAGCAATGAGGCGATTACGCCAGGTAGCACCAATTTGGTCGGGAGTAGTGCGGGCAATACGGCGGCTTCCAAAAATCCGCTGAACTTCTTAAATCCAGACGATATTGAGTCAATTGATGTGCTGAAAGATGCTTCTGCGACTGCTATCTATGGTTCTCGCGGCTCGAATGGGGTCATTTTAATTACGACCAAAAAGGGTAAAGCAGGGGAAGGCAAAGTATCTTATAATGGCTACGTTGGTACTTCGAGTATTGCGCGAAAAATAGATTTGGTGGGCATAGATTCGGGAACAGATTGGCAAGATGAGGTGACGCGTTCGGCTTTGGCGCACAATCATAATTTGTCCTATTCTGGCGGTAGCGACAGAGCGAGTTATCGAGCATCTTTGAGTTTTTTAGATCAAGAAGGCATCATCGACAAAAGTCAATTGAAGCGTTACACAGCTCGCCTCAATTCACGGGTGTTTGCACTGCCAGATGATCGCTTACGCATTGATATGAACCTGATTGGTAGCCACGTCGTAGACAATGGCATTCCACGTTCCGATATTTCAGATACTGATGGTGAACTGATTACCAATACTTTAGCTGCCGATCCCACGCGAGCAGTATTTGCACCAGATGGTAGCTACTCTAGCGGACCAACCAATCCAGTGGGCTATTTGGATGCTTGGAACGACATCACCAAAACAGATCGACTGCTAGCGAATGTGGCGGGTGCTTTAGATTTGTTCAAAGGTCTGAAATACCAAATCAACCTAGGTATTGATCGCTCAAATGCCACGCGTGAGCAGGAATTACTACCCAATAATCTAGAAGGTATTAACATCAATAACGGTTCTTACAGTTTTGCGACCATAGAGGCGAGTAACGTGCTGATTGAGAATTTCTTGACTTACGACCAGAGCGTTGGAGAGAATAATTTTAGCTTTTTACTTGGACACGCTTACCAAGAATTCAATGTCAATGCCTTTAATGTGGCGAGCAGCAATTTCTTAGTGCCAAGTATTAGTGCGCTGGACGATCCAGGCAATGCGGTCTCGCTGATCGGTGCAGCGGCTGGCAATACCAATCCGGGTGGACTGCGCGAGCAAAATAAACTGGAATCCGTTTTTGCTCGCTTGAACTACGATTTCAACAATACGTATTTATTGACGGCTTCCATTCGCGCCGATGGTTCTTCCAAATTTGGCGCGAACAATCGTTGGGGCTATTTTCCTGCCCTTGCTGCGGCTTGGCGCATCAGTGAAAGTATGAATTCGGAAGCCTTCGATGATTTGCGCCTGAGAGTGGGTTGGGGACAAACGGGCAATCAAGAAATTCCGAATAAAGCGACTCAGGAAACCTTCCGAGTTACCCAAAACGGAATTTCTAGGGTACGCGAAGCCAATGCAGATTTAAAATGGGAAGTGAGTACACAATTTAATGTAGGACTCGATTTTGCTTTGGCGGGCAATAAGTTGTACGGTAATATTGATTACTTCAACAAAGTCAATACCGATCCGCTGCTACTCGTAGATTCCGAACCACCTGCCGTATCGCAACGCTGGGTCAATCTGCCAGGCGAGATTAATAACCAAGGCGTAGAAATCTATCTAGGAACGCAATTGGTCAACGCAGGCAATGTCCGTTGGAATATTGATGCCAATGCGACCTTTACCAGCAATGAAGTTTCTTTTCCCGATGGTAGAGAGATTTTTACGGGTGTATTGAGTGGTCGGAGTATCAATGGTACACTCACGCAAGTGATACGGGATGGTGAGGAATTGGGGACTTTCTTCCTGCCTATCGATAATGGCGATGGTACTTCTACGACTACACGCGAAATATTGGGTTCGGGTATTCCGAATTTTGTATATGGCTTCAATAACTATTTGCAATTCAAAGACTTAGATTTGTCTTTTAATATTTCTGGTGTTTCGGGCAATCAAATCTATAATGCCACCGACAATTTCCTCAACAACTTTGGTGGCAATGTTTCCCAACGCATCGCCGAGGCAGGTTCGATACCACCCGGCGCATCCGATTTCTTTTTGGAGAATGGTGCATTTTTACGCCTCAATAATTTGACTTTGGGCTATAATGTTCCCGTTGGCAATAGCAATTGGTTTTCTAGAATTAGGCTCTACGCTACGGGACAAAATCTCTTTGTTATTACAGATTACACTGGTTTCGATCCAGAAGTGAATACGCCACTGGCATTTGGCGGTAATTTGTCTTATGGCATTGATTTTGCTTCTTATCCGAGAGCGAGAACCTTTTTGTTTGGGCTGAATGTTGCGTTTAAGTAAGACTAGAAGAATAAATTTAAGTTCTTTAATTCTATGATTAAGCGTATGCTAAGTCCTATTTTCCTTAGCATTTTACTCAGAAATAGTCTGAGTCAATGCCATAAAATCGCGCAACAAGTATGCTTGGTAAATCTCTTCGGACGGAAACACAAATTTCAACTTATTTTTTGGAGAAAAATAAGTTGAAATTTGTGTTTCCGTCCATAAAAACTCTTTAGGCATACTTGTTGCGCGATCTCAGAAGCTTTACTAGAATTTATTTCAAGTATTACTCAAAACTCGTACACATCTGTTTGATGATTGCATATGGCTTATCTTTTGAGTGTTCAAATATTCCCTTTTTCTTGAAAAAAATTGACAAGTTTATCTAAGAAGAAAAAGCAGTTGATCCGTTTAAATACAATAACGCTTTGAAAACAAGTAGATAAACCAGTCAAAAAAGTATACTAACAATGAAAAATAAATACTTACTACTCCTGCTCTGCTACTTCGCTGCTTCCTGCGCCAACCTAGAAGAAGAAGTATTCGACGAAGTACAAGTAGAAGATGTAGAGGCACTTTTGGAAAATCCAACCCCTGAATTTTTGGACAATTTCGTGGCTTCGGCTTATGCGGAACTGATTCCAAATTTTACGGAGCGCAACTATTTCAATTTGCAAGAATCAACTTCCGATATTTCCATGACACCCACGCGATTGTGGCAAGACCCATCGCGGAGTGATTGGTTTGACGGTGGTCGATACGTCGCATTGCACAAGCACGAATGGGATGCCTCCGAACGGACGGTGAATGATGTTTGGGGCTTATTGCAAGGTGGTATTGCGGCTTGTTTAGAAATTTTGGATGCCTTCGATACGCCTGCTGCTAAGAGCAACGATGCCATCGTACCGCGACGAGCAGAAGTGCAAGGACTCTTAGCTTTCTACATGTGGGCAATTTTTGATTTGTACGGTCAAGTGCCTTACATTGATTTAAGTTCGGGGCAAAATGTCGTATTGGCTGGCAATGATGCGATAGATGAAATCGCCCGTTTGTTGGACGAAGCCATTCCCGTGCTGAGGGGCAAAGACGCCTCTATGGGTGGACATTTATTCTCCAAAGGTGCAGCGCAGACCTTATTAGCACGACTGTTGCTCAACAAAGCAGTGTATGAAGATCGCTATGCTTCCAGCTACAATTTTTCCGCTGCCGATATGAGTCAAGTCATTAGTACGACCACCGATTTGATAGACAATGGTGGTTACAGTTTAGCGACGGATTTTTTCCGCTTGTTCGACGGTGATAGCGACAACAACGCCGCGACGGATGAGTTGATCTTCACAGTCAATTGCGTAGCGGGACAAACCTGTAATCGTGCCTTCACCGCCATGGTGATGAGTCAAGGGCAGTTTGCCGCCGATGCGGGGAGTTTCCGTGGCTGGAATGGCTTTTGTACGCTACCAGAGTTTGTAGATTCTTGGGATACTAGCGATCCACGTTATTTTGAAGAAAACTATCCAAACGAGCCAGGAACCATTGATCCCGATACTTATCAACTGAATCGGGGTGTACAAGTCGGCGTACAGCATGGGCCAGTACCAGTTGGTGGCGATGGACAGCCTACCGAAGGCGGTGCTTTCAAGCGCGATGCCAATGGGCAGTTGGTCATCGAAGTATTGCGCAATTTCCTACGCGACAATCAGGTGGTCGATTACAACAAAGATGTTACCTTTACGTCCAATCAATGGGCAGGCGCACGTATTTTCAAGTACGAATACGACACGCCAGGTCCTGGACGCTGGGATACCAATATCAATCCTGTCATTTTCCGTTTGGCAGATGCTTATTTGATGCGCGCCGAAGCTAAATTACGAAGCGGCGACGAGACAGGGGCATTAGAAGATGTGAATACGCTACGAGCAGCTCGTGGCACTGCCGCTTTAGACCAAATCAGTTTGGATGCGCTTCTGGATGAAAGAGGCTTCGAGTTTTATTGGGAATCGCACCGAAGAACGGATTTGATTCGTTTTGGTAAATTCAATGATGCTTGGACAGAAAAACCAGCGAGCGATCCAAATAAGCGTTTATTCCCGATTCCTTTGAATGCTTTGGCGTCTAGTTCTAATTTGACGCAGAATCAGGGGTATTGATTGAGGTGTTTAGGCTGTTGATACTGTTTATTTTTGCTAACATTTTACTTGAAAATATTCTGAGTCAATACAAGGAATTTGAGCAACAAGCATGCTCGGTAAGTTTCTTCGGACGGAAACACAAGTTTCAACTTATTTTTTGGAGAAAAATAAGTTGAAATTTGTGTTTCCGTCCATAAAAACTCTTCAAGCATACTTGTTGCGCGATCTCAGGAGCTTTGCCAAAATTGTTCTCAGGCATCACCAAAAACTTCGTAAACTTCTAATTTTTTTATGCCTCCAAAAATCCCGCTAGGCATGAACTATGGGGTAGAGGAAATGCTAAAAGCGTTAAGTCCTTGGGGCTTACCGAATCAGTAAGCGTTTATAACCTCAGAATGGTAGCCCTCCCACTACCACAAACACATTTTTGCAAACTTCCACAAGCATGTAGTACATGACTCAGACCATAAACAAACAAATTGAATTAGCTTACGACTACGTTCAGTACACCAACAAGAACATCTTTCTGACGGGAAAGGCAGGTACGGGAAAGAC
>JBCDKV010000329.1:0-5971 GCA_038746215.1 Bacteroidota bacterium
AATCTTTTCTGCAAGCAACACTGCGAGAATGTTAAAAAGCCTCGCCAGCCAAAAGGATTCCTACGTTAGACTCAGAAAAGGGAACCCTTGCATCCCTTTTGCTGAGTAGTAGCAGAACAAAATCTGCTCGGTCAAAATGAGGAACTTATTTTTCGTCCGTTACTAAATAACTTCAAGCTTGCCTGTCATTTTAGACCATTGCTGTTTTATTCTACTCGATGTTTGAAGTTTCCTAACTTCAAACTGCCTATCTGCTCGTTTCCAAACGAGTAAAATAGCGTTCAGCCGTTAGGAAACGGCAGGATAGTGGTATCAAGTTAGGAAACTTGATACATCGTAATTTACGCAAAGTTCTCAGTTAGTCTTTACGCCTTTGTGCAATCCAAACCAAGTTGGTTGGATAAAACCAATTCTGTACAATGCCCATAAGAACAGCAGCGCAAATGCACCGAGTGCAATCGAAAGCAAAAACTGTCCTTGTAATTGAGCTTCCAGTTGAAAGCGAAAAAAGAGGGTCAGCAGAACATAGAAGGTCACAAAAATATCAGAAGCAATTTTACCTAATCGAAATTTCATAAGTAGATGTATTTTTGATTGGAGTTGTACTCATAGTTATAGCTAAGGTTAGCCTAATTAAGCATTGATGATAAAGCAAAGCAGGACTTCGCTTTATCATCAAATTACTGGATACCATCAATGCGCGACCGCCTCTCCTGCGCCGCTTGGAATACGAATATCCTCTACTATATCCTGTACTTCTTTTGGTGGTGGTGCAGTAAATCGAGCCACGACGATAGCTACGACGAAGTTGACGACCATGGCAACTGTACCGAAACCTTCTGGTGAAATGCCGAACCACCAATCCTCTGCCAATCCAGCAGCAGCTTCCTTGCCACCGTCAAAAATGCCGAATTTGAACTTTAGCATATAGAAAAGCATCAAGGAGATGCCGACAACCATGCCCGCAATCGCACCTTCTTTGTTCATTCGCTTAGAGAAGATACCCAAAATAATGGCGGGGAAGAAAGAAGCCGCCGCCAATCCGAAGGCAAGCGCGACGACTGCTGCCACAAATCCAGGTGGATTGATTCCAAAGTAACCAGCCACCACAACCGCTACGGCAGCACCCACTCTTGCCCACATCAATTCTTCTTTATCGGACATATTGGGCTTGAATTGCATTTTCAATAAATCGTGTGCTACGGAAGTAGAAATCACCAACAACAAACCTGCTGCGGTAGAAAGTGCAGCCGCTAAACCACCTGCTGCCACCAAAGCGACGACCCAATTGGGCAACTGTGCAATTTCGGGATTCGCTAGCACCATGATGTCTCGATCTATGGTCAGTTCACTACCTTTCCAGCCTTTAGGTGCAGCCACCGAACTTACAAATTCTGCATTGCCGTCATTGTAGTATTGTACTTTGCCGTCGCCATTTTTGTCTTCGTATTTCAGCAGTCCTGTTTTCTCCCAATTAGCAAACCAAGTAGGCATTTCTGTATATTCTTTATTATCTACGGTCGTGATTAAGTTGGTTCTGGCAAAAGCAGAAATCGCAGGTGCAGTGGTGTAAAGAATCGCAATGAATACTAGGGCATAACCCGCAGAAATTCTAGCATCTTTCACTTTAGGCACGGTGAAAAAGCGTACAATGACGTGTGGCAGCCCCGCCGTACCTACCATCAAGGCGAAGGTAATGGCAAAGACATCTATCATAGATTTAGAGCCAGAAGTATAAGCCGCAAAGCCTAATTCTTGGTGCAAGCCATCCAGTTTGTCCAAAAGATAAGTGCCGCCTTCTACTGTGCCACCAAAGCCAAATTGTGGGACTGGATTACCCGTCATTTGGATAGAAATGAAAATGGCAGGTACCATAAAGGCAAAAATGAGAACACAATATTGCGCTACTTGGGTGTAGGTAATGCCTTTCATACCACCGAGTACGGCGTAGAAAAACACGATTGCCATACCAATGACAACGCCCCATTCGATAGAAGTTTCTAAGAAGCGAGAAAAGACCACACCGACACCGCGCATTTGCCCAGCAACGTAGGTGAAAGAAACCAGCAAAGCACAAATGACCGCCACGGTACGAGCCGTATTGGAATAATAACGGTCGCCAATGAAATCAGGAACGGTAAACTTCCCAAATTTTCGGAGGTAAGGTGCGAGCAACAAAGCCAGCAATACATAGCCACCCGTCCATCCCATCAGAAATACAGCGCCGTCGTAGCCCATGAAGGAAATAAGCCCTGCCATAGAGATGAAGGAAGCGGCAGACATCCAGTCGGCAGCCGTTGCCATTCCGTTAGCTAGTGGTGGAACACCTCCACCTGCTACGTAAAATTCATTGGTAGAACCCGCTCTCGCCCAGATCGCGATGCCAATGTAGAGTGCAAAAGTCAGCACTACGATGATTAAAGTCCATAATTGAACATCCATGATTTTTTTATTTTGAGCGCTTGTTGGAAATTTTTACAAACTGATAATCAGCAGTTTGTGGTTCTGACAAAATGAAAAATCCCAACAGGTGCTTAAGTTGATGCTTTCGTTTTTCTTTGAAAAGGTATTGATTCTCTTGTGAATTACGCTTTATATGAGCCAATAGCTAACAGCTAAATGCCAACAGCCAACTGCTCCTAGGTCACTCATCCACACCATACTTTTTGTCCAGCCGATTCATCAGATAGACATATACAAAGATGAGTATGACAAAGACATAGATAGAGCCTTGCTGCGCAAACCAAAAACCAAGTTTGAAGCCACCTAAGTTGATGTTATTGAGACTATCGGCAAAGAAGATGCCTAAGCCATAAGAAGCGATGAACCACACGGAAAGCAAGATGAGCAGGTAGCGCAAATTTTCCTTCCAATAAGCACTCATATTCTTGTTCGTCATAATAAGTTGGTTTATATATTTATATAGATGTTTAGATACGTAAAGCTAAAAAAATATTACAAAAATACATGCAGCTGTAGGCGAATTTGCGAAAGCGCATCTTCCGAGCTAGCGATAGCCGCTTCTCGAATATCTCCTTTTATTCTATGATATTCCAAAGTAACTTTGGCATTATGCCCATTGATAAAATAGTTCAAACCAACGTCCAAAGCCGTGATTGGAGCATCCAAGCCTTCATAATTTCCCGATTGAAAAGCGGCATACGGCATAATTTTAGCTGTTTTTAAGTAGTAACCTAATTGCCCATAAACAGCATTGCCTGTTCCGCCCCAGCGACTTACGTAATTTTGCCCATAGTTGAAGTTGAGGTAGGATAGATACGCATTGATTGCGCCACCACTCACGGGCATATCCAAGAATCCATCCACTGCAAAATGATTGACGTGGCTGTGGCTTTGGTTGGCTTCATCGTACATGGCATTGGGATGTGAGAAAAAGCCAGCTCCGAGCGCGAGTACTTTCTTTTTACCCAAATAAGTACCCACACTGTAAGGCAGTTTCGTTGATTCACTATCAAAGATATTGTATCGGAAATAGCCCATCAAAACAGTATTGCCCGTGGGATCGCCTGCGCTGTTCGTATTGGAAACGCCCGTGTAGGTCAAGCCGCTGTCTTTCAATCCATAATCTCGACCTGCTCCGAGTGGACTGCGACCTGGCGAATTAATGGAAAGACGATAATCAAACTTACCAATATTCCCCTTTGCATAGACGCCCAAATGACGTGCAAATTGATCGGATATGCCAATAGAGTGCCAACTCACAAAAGGTCTAGACTGATCGAGGGTCATAAAATTGAGCGTACTTTGGCTAGATAAGCGCGTCAATCCATTCCAGTAGTGCAAACCCGCACCGACATAAAGGCTTTTATTAATCTGCAATTCCCCCCAAGCACCGTGCAGGAAAAGTTGTGGACTGTCGCCATTGTTGCCGAGCGATGTTTGATTACTCGGCGTGAGTCCATTTAGTCCGAAGTGAGTGAGAATTAAAAACTTCGGAGAAATCTGTGCAAAAGCAAGAAATCTAGAGCGTCGAATGCTCGGCGTGATTTGTAGCTTCGTATTTTCTACCTCTAAATTATTGGTCGTTGCCCAAATTTGATGCCACATAATAAAACGGACATACTTACTGCCGTCTTCATTGAGGCGCATTGTTAATGGCTTGTAGGAATGATCTACTTCTCCTGCTATCTGTGCCTGAGCACGAAGCGCAAATAGCGAAAAGAATGTACTTAAAACTAGGTATATAAAAATCTTGTTTGTCATGGTTTTTCATTTTTGAATAATGAAAAAATGTTTTGCTTTGACGAATTAGATCACTAAATCGGCTGCAATATACAAACAAATATAGATATTTATATATTTAACTAATATTTTTTGAAATATTTTTCTGTCATAGGGCAGCTTCATAAACTTTTAAGGTGTGAAAAGGGCTTTTGACCCAAAAAAATTTGATAAGAATAAGCAGGGAGGAATTTGGATCTTGCCTGATAATAGTCGAAACAATCGATAAGCTTATCCACTCGCTTGACATTTTTTCTTGAAAGCAACATGAAAAATTTCATTTTTCATGTTGCTTTCAAGAGTTCTTTCGGACAGAAATGGCCACCCAAATTGCTGATTTTTATGAAATAAGAATTAGGGCTGTACGAAAGTCTCAGTTTTGTTAATATTTTACTGGGCAACAGCCTGAGCCAATGCAAGAAACTTACTGAGCATACTTGTTGCGCGATCTCAGGAGCTCTACCAAGACTTGTTCTGAGTATTGCTAAAAAACTCGTACACGCCTAAATAAGAATTAGCAATTTGAGATTGAAGTATCTACTACTTTTGCGATTCAGACAAGCATCTCAAACAATCACGCTAAATCCGTAATACGGGCAAATATCTGATAGTACTCGTCGCTTTTCAGGGAGTAGAGCGAGCTTTTTCCGTCTCTTTTTACCTTGACGACGTATTTATCTTTCAGAATCTTCAAATGGTGGGAAGCGACTGCTTGCTGGATGTCTAAATGTTCGTAAATTTCCGTGACGGACATCTGCTGATTTTGATGCAGCAGATCAATAATCGCCAAACGTATCGGATGTGCAATCGCACGGAGGGTTTCAGCAGGTCTTACTAAATGGTCAAGATCAGAATAAGCAGTCATTAATTTATTGATATATTTATATATATGTATTATATTTAAGCTAATAAAACCCCTAGCAGTCAAATTGTTTAGCGAATGACTGAGTTTGTTGATAATAAAATATAACCAAATGGCATCCAACGCTATCGTTAGTAGAGTTCAAGATTTTTTGAAACAGTATCCTCCTTTTTCTTATCTAAATCCGAGCGAATTAAAACCGATTGCTACGAGTGTTCACGTGCAATATTATGGAAAAGGTAAGTTCTTGTTCCAAGAAAATGATTTACCACACTCCTTCATTTTTGTATTGCAAAAAGGGCGAATTGAAATAGCCAAGCGTATAGGGGACAGTACACAATTAATTGACATCTGCGATGAAGGGGACGTATTTGGCATTAGAGCAGATTTAAATAATTTGCCCTATATCGGAAGTGCTATTGCGAGCGAAGATAGTCTGGTTTATGCTATTCCTAACGCTACTTTTTTGCAACTACTAGAAGCAAACGCAAGCGTTGCGCTATTCTTTGCTTCTGGTCTAGCAGCAGGTATGCCTGTTGTGAGAGAAGGTACTACAAATCAGGAGAACCGAGCCTCAGATTTACAAATTTTCGGACAGGAACAAGTCCCAAAATTTATGACCCAAGAAGATATTTTGATTGTGAAGCCGACTGAAGAAGTCATCACTTGTGACCAAAGTGCTTCTATAGCTTCCGCTGCCCAACTGATGAAGACTCATCGCATTGGGTCTGTCATCATCGTGGACGCAGATCGCCATCCCATTGGAATTGTGACGGACACTGATTTTACGAGAAAAGTAGTAGCCAAGCATATCGACAGTACACTGCCCATATCCTCTATCATGAGCAGCCCTGTTTTTACCATTGA
>JBCDKV010000330.1:0-5960 GCA_038746215.1 Bacteroidota bacterium
ATTATCTTCCTGTAAACCAGTATTTTCCGAACCTGACTTTGAAAATAATCCCTCGTTTATCTTGATAAAGTCACTATTATTTTCTTCGCCAGAACCGTAAACTACTGATTTGCAGTTCAATCCTGCTCCAAACAAGCTCTAAAGGGATGGGCTTTAAGTACTTATCTACTGCGAAGCTACGTAAAAATAATAAAAACACAAATATATCATCAGATGATGTGAAAGGTGGATGTAGTTAAAGCTGTAATACGTTTTTCAACAATTGTTATACAATCTTGACGAGACTAATTATTGTCTTTCGCCGAAACATTATATATTGCTGTTTGATTAGGAAAGCTCCAAATAATATTCCTTTCTAA
This sequence comes from Bacteroidota bacterium, assembly GCA_038746215.1. Classification (GTDB taxonomy): domain Bacteria; phylum Bacteroidota; class Bacteroidia; order Chitinophagales; family Saprospiraceae; genus JAAUTG01. The sequence continues at coordinate 360 of JBCDKV010000330.1, forward strand.
AGTTGTTTTGATTCCCAATCACAGTTATCTTCAAACCCTTTTCACCACTTTTAAACCTATCATTTTATTCAATAGTCATATCACAACATGAGACTTAGTGCCTATTTATTATTGCTATTTATTAGCGGCTTACTATTTTCCTGTAATAATTCCAAAAAAGACATCAATATATTAGTGTTTTCTAAGACGGAAGGATTTCGACATGCTTCCATCGGTGCAGGGAAAAAAGCACTGCTCGACATGGGCGAAAAATATGGATTCAAAGTCGACACGACCGAAGATGCCAACTACTTCCAAGAAAAGAATTTAAAAAAATACAATGCCGTAGTCTTCCTGAATACGACGGGCGATATCTTCAATCCTGCCCAGCAACTCGAATTTCAGCGTTTCATACAAGCGGGCGGCGGCTTCTTGGGCATACACGCAGCCGCAGACACAGAGTACGATTGGCCGTGGTACGGTAAGCTCGTCGGTGGCTATTTTAATGGACATCCAAACAATCCAAACGTGCGCGCAGCAGACATACAGCGTATCGACAAAGAACATATCTCTACCAAACACCTACCCGATACTTGGCATAGGAGCGATGAGTGGTACAACTACAAACAACTCAATCCCGACGCTACCGTTTTGCTCAATTTAGATGAAACGACTTACGAGGGTGGAACAAATGGCGAAAATCATCCCATTGCTTGGTATCACGAGTACGATGGTGGACGTGCCTTTTACACGGGTAGTGGACACACAAATGAGTCTTTCGAGGAGGAGGCATTGCTGAAACACCTCTGGGGCGGTATTCAGTATGTAGTCGGTGATGGTGAGCCAGTCAACTACAAACTGGAAAGTGTTGCACCACAGGAAAATCGCTTTGTGAAGCACACTTTGGATCAAAACCTATCTGAACCCATGGAGCTAGAAATGCTGCCCGATGGTAAAATCATTTTTGTGGAAAGAAAAGGGGCGATCAAGGTATACGACCCAGCAAAACGCAGGACGACGACCATACACGAAATGGAGGTTTGGACAAAATTTGAAGATGGACTGCTGGGCGTGACGCTCGACCCTAATTTTGAGGAAAACCGCTGGGTCTATTTATTTTATTCTGATCCCAACGAGATCGACCAAAATATTTCTCGTTTTGTGATGGGAGAAGATTATTTATCCATTGATATGGATTCCGAAAAAGTGGTGATCGAGATTCCGAAACAACGAGATGAGTGCTGTCATTCGGGTGGTTCGTTAGAATTTGATGCCAAAGGTAATTTGTTCATTTCAGTCGGGGATGATACCAACCCTTTTCAATCGAATGGCTATTCACCCAGCGATGGTCGTCCAGGCAGAAAACCCTTCGATGCCCGTCGTTCCTCTGCCAATACGATGGATTTGAGGGGAAAAATATTGCGAATCAAACCCGAGGCAGATGGCTCTTACAGCATACCCGAAGGCAATTTATTTACCGATCCAGCAGATGGTCGTCCCGAAATCTACGTGATGGGCTGCCGAAATCCGTTCCGCATCGCTATTGATGATCGAACGGGCTTTTTGTACTGGGGCGATGTTGGACCAGATGCTAGAAAAGACAGTATAGGATTGGGTCCGAAAGGGCACGACGAAGTCAATCAGGCGCGACAGGCAGGCTTTTTTGGTTGGCCACTTTTTGTAGGTAACAATAAGGCATACCACAAAAGAGATTTTGCTAAACAAGTTGCCTACGAAGCTTTTGATCCTCAGCATCCGATCAATGAATCACCCAACAATACAGGCATCAAAAATCTACCACCTGCGCAGCCCGCTTTCATTTGGTATCCTTACGGTGAATCGGAGGAGTTCCCACTAGTTGGGAATGGTGGTAGAAATGCGATGGCAGGACCCGTTTTCTATACGGATGATTACGAAGCCAACGAAGGACGTTTTCCTGCCTATTTTCACGGTAAATTGATGGCTTACGACTGGATGCGAGGCTATATCATGGCAGTGACGATGAATGAAGCAGGCGATTTCAAGAGCATGGAACGCATCATGCCTAGCCATAAATTCAGCAACCCTACGGACATTATTTTCAGTCCGCAAGGCGATATGTACTTATTGGAATATGGCACGAAATGGTTTAGCCAAAATATGGATGCTCGTTTGGTACATATCGAATACATCTCTGGCAATCGAAAACCCATCGCTGATTTTGAAGCGGACAAAACGGTCGGCGCAGCACCTTTGACGGTCAATTTCTCTGGCGACAAAGCAGAAGATTTCGATGATGAACCGCTTACTTACGAATGGTATTTTACGGGCTTTGAAGCTGTACAGTCCAATGAGAAGTCCCCGACTTTCACCTTCGAGGAAGCGGGCGAATACGATGTCTATTTGATGGTGACCGATTCAAGTGGAGAGTCTTCGGAGAAAAGCATGAAAATATACGTTGGCAACGATATGCCACAATTGGCGTGGAAGATCGAAGGTAATCAAACTTTTTATTGGAACGATCAGGATTTAGTTTATACCGTGAATGTATCGGACAAAGAAGATGGTACACTAGGCAGTGGCATCGAAGCCGATCAAGTAGCCGTAACGATTGATTATTTGGAGCGTGGTTTCGATGCGAACGAGATTGCGATGGGACACCAAACGATTTCTGCTTTTGCGGCGGGTAAGGCTTTGATGGCAAAATCAGATTGCTCAACCTGTCACCAAAAAAACGAGAAATCTATCGGACCGACTTATCTACAAATCGCAGCAAAATATAAGGCGGACGATACGGCTACTAAGTACTTGGCAGGCAAAATCATCAGAGGTGGTGGTGGCGTTTGGGGCGAAAGAGCAATGGCAGCCCATCCCAAAATTTCAGAAGAAGATGCTACGAAAATGGCGGAGTATATTCTATCGCTGGGCGATGAAAAAGAAAAAGAACGCCTTCCAGCCATAGGCACCTACGCATTCGATCAGCACGAACCTACGAATACAGATGGTACTTACATACTGACGGCTTCTTACACGGACCGAGGAGGGGAAGCGGTCGGTGCTTTGACGGCTCAAAAAATAGCCGTTCTTCGCCATCCAAACATTAGGGTGAGCCAGTTCGATGCTATGTATAAAGCCTCCAAATCTACCTTGGATAAGGAAACTTCGCAGGGATTGGTAAAGGACGAACTAGAAGTTGTAGTTGGCGCAGCCGACGCTTATGTCATGTGTAAGAATATTGATCTGACTGATGTGGCGTCTATTAATTTGACGACTTTCTACAATCCTCAAAGCTTTGGCGGTGGCACGATACGGATTCGGAAAGGCTCGAAGGATGGCGACATCATCGGCGAAGTAGAAGTCGATCAAACGCCTGGCTTGGTACAAATGCCCAGCAATATTATAGCATCCGAAGGTAAGCACGATTTGTATTTGACTTTTGAAGATGCAGTAGATGGCAAGCCCGTTGTTGCTTTGGTCAATTTGGTGTTCAGCAATAAAGCAATTGCGATGTAGGCTGCCTACTTATTTTTGTAGGGAGCTTTCTGACCGCTAGCTCACAACTATACTTTTGTGAAAGTGTTTGTAGGGTAAAATTAATTCATCGGTCATGGATTCGACTACCACGAATGATGACCAATTGCCAGTCTTCACTGCTATGAATCAAATGCTGCAACTACAAAGCGAAGCGATCATACCTACTCCTTACGCCTCTTTCCGAATGCTTGCCTATGCCGATAGCACCAATGATCGCATGCCGCATTTAGCATTGGTGCATCCAGATTTGGACGTCCGTGAGCCAGTAACGGTGCGGATTCACTCGGAGTGCATCACGGGTGATTTGTTTGGTTCAAAACGCTGCGACTGTGGCGAGCAATTGGAAAAAGCACTAGAAGTGATCGCCGCCGAAAAAGGGATATTGCTTTATCTGCGGCAGGAAGGACGTGGCATTGGAATCATTAATAAATTGAAAGCTTATCAATTACAAGATGCTGGTCTGAATACCATAGAAGCTAATTTGCACCTCGGACTGAAAGTAGATGCCCGCCAATACGATGTTGCCATTCAAATTTTAGAACAGCTTTCGGTTCATACGATCCGCCTGCTAACCAATAATCCAGAAAAAATAGATGCTTTCAACAATAGCAATATTTTTATAGAAGCGCGCATTCCGCTGGTCATTCCGCCCAAACGGGAAAATAGCGATTACCTAAAAACCAAAAGGGAGGAAATGGGACATTTACTCGATTTGTAGTTTGGCAACATAGATTTCTAGCCATACTTGTTGCGCGGCTTCAAGAGCCTTCCTAAGATTTGTTTCAGGCATTACCCAAAACCATGTACAAGCCTACAGAAACCTATGCAATTAACCCTAAATAAGCCACCATTTGCCTGCCGTTTCCTGCCAATTACTCAATTTGCCTTACTTTTTACCAACAGCACTTGGAAAAGTTTCAAAAAGTTATAGCGATATACAATATTTATTCTTTTCAATTTGTTCTATTGTCGAACTTATGAAAATTTCATCGCACTTACTTAAATGAAGCCTATGCAGAATAGTTTTACAATTGAAGATTTAGTGTTATTGCTGTACAAAGAAACAGATGTTTCCACCAGTTTAAAGCTTTACGAGGCACTAGAAGCTCAGCCAGCGTTGCTAGAAGCTTTTGAGCAGTTATCTCAGGCAAAACAGCAGTTACCACAGGCACAATTTAGTCCTTCCAAAGATACAATTGCTAATATTTTGGACTATAGCCAACATCACACATTAAGTTTAGATAAAATTTAGGTGCTAACTTAAAAGGTCTATATCAAAATTGAGATTGGGCTTTATGCTTTGAACGTCAAGCGAATCAGCTACTAAACAAAGATTTTATCTAAGTACACACGACGTAACTTGAACTTAATAAGCTGTCATTTGAAGGTATTCAAAGGCAGCTTTTTTTATTTTATCGTTTGCAAGCCTGAAATCGTATAATGTCCCTTTTTTATCAAAAAAAATCTTCCCACCTAGAAAAGAAATTAAGTTTCGCCTATTCAATCTTTTTGCAAGGTTTAATTGTTATTTACCAAATAAAAGTACGTTGCAAAAGTATTTACTGAATTAAATTTTAATTCAACAAAATTGATCGTCTCAAAATAAAATTTTGATGATTACAGATCAAACTTAATTTTTGTAGCGAAATGCTTTATATTCCCATACATATTGCGTCTTTTTAGATAACAGAACTATATATGTTTGTACAGTAGCTTTTTTACGATTGCTTGACCTAATATAAAGTAAATGAGCGAGTTAGCTCAGTGTAGATGGCAACTTAGATATTAAAATTTTGTTAATTTTGTGGTATTTTAACGTAAGTATGCACGAAATTTTGAGCAATGTTTAGGGTGAGTTCTAGTGAAGTTCTTTAGATCGCGCAACAAGTATGCTCAATTATCTTGCGTTGACCCAGACTATTTTTTAAGTGGAAAAATAGACTTCACGCACTGCTATATTATAACCATCATCTATCCAATTGAAATAAAATAAATCTAGCACTATGACAGCATTTCTCAAAGAAATAGAACAGTCCGTATTAGAACCATTGACGGATGATTTTATAAAAGAGGCGAAGGAAGATTTCTGGATTTGTTGCGTCAGTCGAG
>JBCDKV010000331.1:0-5959 GCA_038746215.1 Bacteroidota bacterium
AGAGGAGGATTTTCGGATGCTCCAAGGGTTTTTTAAGGGCAAGAAGCGTTAAAGTTTTAACGCTTCTTGCCCTTAAAATCCCCCTAGCAGAAAGTTTTTCACCTTTGAAAAAAACTTTCTGCGACATTTTGAGATGCGCCCTATTGAGCATACTTGTTGCGCGAATTCTTTGCATTGACTCAGGCTCTTAGAGCAGTTAATTTTTCACCTTGTCAGAACTGCAAACTGCTAACTATACCCTTAAAAAACTCAAAAAATAAAAAATTATATCTATGATGGAAGAAAATCAACTGGCGGTACGTGTAGAGAAAGCATTAGACTACGTTCGTCCACATCTAAAAATTGATGGGGGAAATGTAGAATTGGTTAACATCACTGCTGATAAAATTGTGCAGATCAAGTGGTTAGGCAACTGCGAAGCTTGTAGCATGTCTGCCATGACGATGCGAGCGGGTATAGAAGAAACGCTACGCAGTCGTGTGCCCGAAATCACAGGCGTAGAAGCTTTGAATGGTGTGGGTGCTTAGAGTACGTTTTCTTGCTGTACATCAAAAAAGTACAACCTCAAACGACCACACCGCCTACTTCTGCTTTCACTTGCTCCAATACTTTTCTTGCCGCTCTTAAACTACGCACCCCGTCTCGCACCATAATCAGGTGTCGATTGGTCTTTTTGACGCTCAATTTATACTTGCCACCTTTTGAGCCGAGAAAACCAAAAAAGTCTTGAAAAAATTGACTTTCATAGAAAGGAGATTGTGGATTTTCGACAAAATAGCAACGCAGCTTATTGTTCTTTAGAATCAAGCGTTCGAAGCCAAGTTCTTTGCACGTCCAACGCAAACGCAAACCTTCAAAAAGTTCCATCGCTTCCTTTGGTATTCGTCCAAAACGATCTCGCAGCATATTTTTAAATTGCTCAATGCCAGCTTCGTCCTCTATTTTATCCAACTGGGTGTACAGGTTCAATCGCTCTTGAATATTGCTAATGTATTCGTTGGGCATGTGCATTTCCACGTCGGTATCTATCGTGACCTCGCGTACGTAGCTGCGCTCTTTCTCCATTTCTTCTTTGAATAAGTCCTTGAACTCATTTTCTTTCAACTCTTGGATGGCTTCTTCTAGTATTTTTTGGTACATTTCGTAACCAATATCCGCAATGAAGCCACTTTGCTCTGCCCCTAGCAAATTGCCCGCACCACGAATATCCAAATCTTTCATCGCAATATCAAAACCACTTCCCAAATCCGAAAACTCCTCTAAAGTACGCAAGCGTTTTCTAGCATCCGAAGTTAAGGTAGACATGGGTGGACAGAAAAGATAGCAAAATGCTTTTTTATTAGAACGTCCAACTCGACCACGCAATTGGTGCAGATCGCTCATCCCAAATTGGTGCGCATTGTTGATAATGATAGTATTCGCATTCGGAATATCCAGCCCCGTTTCGATGATATTGGTACAAATTAAGACATCGTACTGCCCATCAATGAAGGCAAGCAGCGTCTTTTCGAGTTCCTTACTTTCCATTTGTCCGTGTGCAAAAGTAACATCTACATCTGGACAAAGTCGGCGCACCATTGCTACCATATTAGACAGTGATTTCACTCGATTGTGTACAAAAAATACTTGACCGCCGCGAGTCACTTCGTAGTAAATAGATTCTCGAATGAGTTCATCATTGAAGATGCGGACTTCGGTGTGAATAGGCTGCCGATTGGGTGGAGGCGTTCGCATGACCGAAAGATCGCGTGCCGCCATCAAGGAAAATTGTAGCGTTCTTGGAATAGGCGTTGCGGTCAGTGTGAGCGTATCCACATTGACTTTTAAGTTACGTAATCGTTCCTTGGCTGCTACCCCAAATTTTTGCTCTTCATCTATGACAAGCAGTCCTAAATCTTTGAAAGCAATTTTTTTATTCAAAATGGCGTGGGTGCCAATAATGATGTCAATTTTTCCTGCTTTGAGGTCTTTATAAATTTGCGTTTTCTCTGCTGTGGTCCGAAAGCGATTGACGTAATCTACGGTCACACCCAATTCTTTCAAACGATCATTGAAGGTCTTATTGTGCTGCAAAGCCAAGATCGTCGTCGGTACTAAAACAGCTACTTGCTTCCCATCGACCACCGCTTTAAAAGCCGCTCGAATAGCCACTTCGGTTTTTCCAAAACCCACATCACCGCAAATCAAACGATCCATCGGGTATTCCTTCATCATATCCTCTTTCACCGCGACGGTCGCTTTGTACTGATCGGGCGTATCTTCGTAGATGAAAGAGGCCTCCAATTCATTTTGCATGTAGCCATCCTCTGGAAAAGCATGTCCTTTGGAAGCACGACGTTTGGCGTAAAGTTTGATGAGTTCGCCCGCAATGTCTTTGACTTTTTTCTTGGTGCGCTGCTTCAGTTTTTTCCAAGCATCCGAACCAATTTTATCCAGTTTGGGCGCTTTGCCATCTTTACCTACGAAACGAGAAATTTTGTGCAAAGAATGGATGCTAACGTACAGTACATCTTTATTTTTGTAGAAAAGGCGCACGGCTTCTTGCACATGTCCGTTGATGTCAATTTTTTCTAAGCCCGAATACTGCCCAACGCCGTGATCGATGTGTGTGACGTAATCGCCACGTTTCAGTTCACGTAAAAGTTTCAGGTTCAAGGCTTTGTCTTTGGAAAAACCTTGGCGCAATTTGTAGCGATGGAAGCGGGCAAAGATTTGATGATCGGTATAGCAAGCAATTTTCAGGTCTTCGTCGATGAAACCTTGGTGAATGGCTTTGGGAACGGGATGAAACTGTACTTTGGCTTGGAGGTCTTCAAAAATATTATAGAACCGCTGAATTTGACGCGGATTTTCGGCAAATAAATAATTTTCGATACGACTTTTTTGGTTGCCTTCTAAGTTTTCAATTAGCAGCTTGAAATTTTTGTTGAAGCTTGGTTGTGGTTTGGTGCTAAAGATGACCTTTTCATCAAATTCCAAAGGTTGCGGGCTATTGGTGAGGCTAAAAATGGAATAACTTTCAATATCTTCTATCACTTCTTTGGGGCGAATGAATGCGCGATCTCGAAATATTTCTGCCAACTCGCTTTTGTCTAATGCCGAAATCGTTTCCGCAAATTTAGCCGCTTTCTCAAAACACATTTGCAGCCGATCCAGCACCACCTGAAAGTCTTTCACCCAAATAGCCGTGTTCTCTTGCAGCACTCTGAAAAGCGATACTTTTTGGGACTGCGTAAACTTCGTATTGATGTTGGGAATAATAGAGACGCTCGCGATTTCTTTCCTTTTCAATTGGGTCAAAGGATCGAATGTGCGAATACTTTCTACCTCTTCGTCAAACAGATCAATGCGGTAAGGCCATTCGTTGCCATACGAAAAAATATCAATGATGCCACCCCGAACCGAAAACTGCCCCGGTTCGTAAACAAAATCTTCGCGCTTAAAGTCATATTCCGTTAGTATTTCAATGATGGTTCTAACATCGACTTCTTCGCCTTTTTTGATGTCAAGTCGTTCCGCATTCAACACTTCTGGCGCAACCACTTGCTCGAACAGGGCTTCGGGATAAGTGACAATGATCTCGCCGCTTGCGTTGGAATTGGTGATCTTATTGATGGTCTCCGTGCGTTGTAGGACGTTGGTGTTTTCGAGGATTTCAAATTTTTGGGGACGCTTGAAGGAGTCAGGAAAAAAGTGAATGATTTTCTGCTCAAAAAGTGCAGCAAGGTTGTTTTGAAAATAAGCAGCTTCCTCTTTATCGTTGGCAATGAAAAGATAATGCTGACGGTGATTTTTGTAAGTCGCTGCCAACACAAAGGCATCAGATGCACCTACCATACCCAGTAGTTGGGTTCGACTTGGATCGGGTTTCGCTAGAATATCGGTGATGGCTTTGACCCTTTGGTCTTTGATGTACTTTTCCAGTAGTTGTTCTAAATTCGTCACAGGCGTTGTTTCCTTCTGTACTGAATAATGTGATTAATCTGGCTGGTGATTCATTTCGATGCTAAAGTCGCTCGTATCACAGCACAATTTCAGACCTTGTCAAGAGACAAATGCGTTTGTGCTGTATTTTGTTTTCAAGAAGTGTAAGTGCTTATTTTTTTTCAATAGATACCCATGATTCATCAAAACCGATGGTATCTAATACTTTTTGTTTATCCAATTTTTCGGGTCGCCTGATTTTTAGTACAAGCATCTTTTCGGGGATTTCCTCAATAATTGTAAATTGCGATCCGTGTGGCTGCCAAGTAAACTTCTTACGTTGAGTTTTCTTTGAATGACCTTCTAAATTACCATTTTTATTCCAAATAAAGTCATATAATTCAACATCGTATCTCACTGTGTCAAACTCAAAAACAGCAACTTGAGATAGTTCATTTGACTTAACTAATACTACAGTTCTTAGGTTTTTAAATTTTTCTCTAATAGCTGAAACACGCTCATTCCATATTTCTAACACCTGTTCTCCTATCAAACTTGGATCAGCAGAAGTATCAATGGTGTTTCCGTAAGAATAGACTGGAGAGTTTCTGCCAGAAATCAATCTAACTTGTTTCAAGTTTCTAAAATCTTTGGTAGCTGATTTGACGGTTTTAGCTCCCCATGCTGTATTTCCAAGTACGACATCATCAAGCCCTACATTTGATGGTCTCCAATCTGCACCAATACAGTTTGCAAAAATTTCTTCCCATTCTGCTCCTTCCAGCACTGGTTTACCTTTACTAGCTAGTAGATACACAATTTCTCTGGCGAGTAAATATGGGAACTCACGGCTAAAAGTATTGAGTGGATAAGCAGCAACCGACTTGTTGACAGTTCGTAGTTTTGGTGTCCGTTTCTTACCCATGCTCATTCTTTATTATATTCTAAATTGGGTTCTCTTAATACTTCCATTTGATTTAGGCTAGTGGCAATGAAAGGTAAAAGTTTAAGTACAACTGCTTTGATGATATTCACAGGTACAGCATTGCCAGCCTGCTTTCTAGCTTGTCCATCACTCACCACAATTTTATAAGTATCTGGGAAGCCTTGTAGCCTAAACATTTCACGAGGTGTTAATCTTCTTTCTCCATTTACCAAAAGGTAATTATAAGATGCACCCGCCCGTAATGCGCAAGAATAAGGATGCGAAGAGACATTTCCAGACTTATTTTCGTGCCAAATGGATGGATAATAAGAAGATTGATGACTACGCTTCCTTTTTGCTCGAATGTAATCGGATGCCATATACTTCTTATCTACTTTCTCTTCCAAAATCTCGGATAGTGATTGATAGAATGGCTCAGAATCGGGAAAGGTAAACATTATTGGGTCACGATGTCCAACGATTACAACCCGTTCTCTTTTTTGCGGCAAACCAAAATCTAGTGCATTCAAAACACGATACTGTACATGATAACCCAGTGCCGTCAGCGTCTTCAATATCACTTTTAAAGTTTTCCCCTTGTCGTGTCCGACGAGTTGCTTCACGTTCTCTAATACAAAAGATTTCGGTTTTTTTGCACGAATGATTCTTGCAATGTCAAAGAATAGCGTTCCTCTAGTATCATTTAGACCCTTCATTTGTCCAATAATACTGAATGGCTGACAAGGAAAGCCTGCAAATAAAATGTCGTGATCTGGAACATCGTCTTCGTCAATTTGAGTGATGTCGCCATGCGGTTTTTCACCAAAATTTGCTTCGTAGGATACCTGCACATATTTATCAATATCAGAAGAAAAGACACATTTAGCGTTTATATTGTGCGTCTCACAGGCTTGCTCAAAGGCTATTCTGAATCCACCAATTCCGCAAAATAGATCAATAAATTTTATTTTTTCTTGATTCATGTGTTTATTCTATGACCAATCATTCGATAGTACATGAGATTTGTTTCGGAAAAATAACGGTCAAATAAGCAGTAAGTTTAGTAAGAGCTATATTTACTGCATCCCAAATTTAACGATTGCGATTTGC
>JBCDKV010000332.1:0-5950 GCA_038746215.1 Bacteroidota bacterium
ATCAACGAAGCTGTCGGATTTGCTTATCCTGTGGGAACGGCACGAAACGATGTTTTTCGAGGCGGTGTCCATTTTGTAGATGTTCAAAATCCTACTTCACCAACAGGTGTAGGGGGTTATGGTGCAAACGGCTATACACATGATGCCCAAGTGGTAACCTATGCCGGTCCGGATACAGATTATATAGGACGCGAAATATTAATTGGTTCCAATGAGAATCAGATTGCCATAGTAGATATTACCGATAAATCAAATCCGGTTGAAATTTCTACTTTGGATTATTCCCAACTGGGTTATACCCATCAAGGTTGGTTTACGGAAGATCAACGGTACTTTTTATTGGGTGATGAATTGGATGAAATCCAGTTTGGATTCAATTCCAGGACCCTGATTTTTGATTTCACCGATTTGGACAACCAGGAAGGTAAAAAATATTATCCTCGAAATCATAACCTGCCTGATTCAAGCTTTCACTGCTGGCAATGGCCATTTCTTTTCTAAAAAAATCTTCCGCTACTTCCAATAAGGCTTCTTCCTGAGCTGGCACAAAAACATCTGCTTTGGTAATCGTATTCCCTGTTTGAGGGTCAAAGTTATTGTAAGTCGTGCCATATAAGCCGTGCGCTCCACCTGTATAGCTGTAAAAGGTAGTTTTCACACAAAGTACATTACCAGTATTGTTAATGACTTGCTGATTGCGTTCCTCATTCCAAGCGGGCATGTCAGGAATCTCTGCTTTGTCCTTCGCGTATTCTCTCAGAAAGCCATTCGCATAAGCCACCACATTCGTATAGTCGCCACCTCTAAGGTCTTCCAAAATAGATTGATTGATTTTCTGTGCCGTTGTATCTGTTTCCTTTGCGTCCAAGGTCACGTAATTAATTTCTACACGAGCACAGGTATCGCCTTGGCAGCCTTCCTCCACGCGCAGTAATCTCTCTATATTGTAAGCTAGCGTATCTTCTTGTTGCAGGTTAGTCGTATTATCACTGGTAGTAGAGACCTCTTTTTTGCAGCCCAATATAAACAGTAGTATCAGTAGCAGTCCAGCTAAGTTGAGTAGATATTTCATAAATATTTTAATTTTAGTAGTGTGCGAAGTCTCATTTTCCTAATATCATCTTATTTGGAATTAGGGCTGTACGAAGTCTCAGTTTTGTTAACATTTTACTTGAAAACAGCCTGAGTCAATGCAAGGAATTCGCGCAACAAGTATGCTCAGTAAATTTCTTCGGACGGAAACACAAATTTCAACTTATTTTTTTGGAGAAAAATAAGTTGAAATTTGTGTTTCCGTCCATAAAAAACCTTTGAGCATACTTGTTGCGCGATCTCAAGCGCTTCACTAAAATTTTCTCAGGTACTACCAAAAAATTCATATACCCCTAATTTGGAATCAGTTGTGAGGCAATGCAAGATGCTCGTTGCGCGATCTCAAGAACGCTTTTGGATTTATTCCAAGCACTATTCAAGACTTCGTACAAGCCTAATTTGATTCTGGTTGTTAAGCAAAATTATAAGATTTCTGCTAAGTACCTAATAAAATAGCTGCTACGAGTACAGCTAAATGCCTCAAAAAATAAGCACACACAAAATTAAGAGGACGATAGACACTTTTGAACAGCAAAATTTTAGCATGACATGGCTTAGAATTATATTAAAATTATTTATTTTTGAGTAGAATTTAATTTCAAAAACGATCCATTATTGCCAAATAATATCTTGTTTGGATGCTAAATTAGGTTTTATCGCCATAATCAGCCAAAATTTTAACACATCCAAGATTTGGCTAATATTAAAAATTGAGTAGTTTTGCTGCGCAATTTATAGCTAATGATAGAGACACTAATTTCATCAAAAACTAGGATCAAACTCTTGTTGAAGTTTTTCCTCAACAAAAGTACGACCGCCTACCTGCGTAGTCTGGAAGGAGAATTTGGGGAATCCTCCAATGCCATCCGACTAGAACTCAACCGCTTGGAGCAATCTGGTATGCTCTCTTCTTTTATGAATGGTAACAAAAAAATGTTCCAAGCCAATCCTACCCATCCACTTTTCGGAGAAATTCACAATATCGTCATGAAGCACGTCGGTTTGGATAAGGTCATCCAAAACGTGGTGGAAGGCTTGGGAGCAGTCGAAAAGGTTTACCTCTCTGGCAAATTTGCTGAAGGGCTCAATAGCTCGGTGATTGATTTGATCTTTGTTGGGAATATTGATAAAATCTACCTGTTGAAACTAGTCGATAAGGTGGAGTCTAAAATTGGTAGAAAATTGCGCTATATCATTTATCAGCCAGAAGAATGGACAGAGGAATTACGCGTGAGCTTTAGCCCAAATCCGCTCTTGCTGTGGACGGCGGAAGTACCTTTAGAAACGGCTTGAAGTAAGTAGATAAATCCAGAAATTAGCATAACAAAGAATTCTAAAACAATATAAAACTAAAAGGAACATGCAAATAGCAGTAGTAGGAACGGGATACGTTGGCTTGGTGACTGGCACTTGTTTTGCAGAGACAGGAAACAACGTAATTTGCGTAGATATAGACGAAAAAAAGGTGGAAAAGATGCAAAATGGGGAAATACCCATTTTTGAACCTGGCTTAGAGCTGTTATTTGAGCGCAATACTAGACAGGGTCGCTTGCATTTTACGACAGATTTAGCAGCCGCAATTAAAGATGCCCAAATTATATTTTTAGCCTTGCCGACACCTCCAGGTGAGGATGGTTCTGCCGATTTATCCTACATCTTAAAGGTAGCCAATCAGTTGAGTTTCCTTATCGAAGGCTATAAAGTAATTGTGGACAAAAGCACGGTGCCAGTTGGGACGGCAGAGAAGGTACACGCAGTTTTGGCAGAACACTTATCCGAAGATTTATTCGATGTGGTGTCTAACCCAGAGTTTTTGCGAGAAGGAGTAGCAGTGGATGATTTTATGAAGCCAGACCGTGTAGTTATTGGAACAAATTCTAAGAAAGCCAGAGACCTGATGAATCAATTGTACTTGCCTTTCGTGCGCCAAGGAAATCCCATCTATTTTATGGATGAGCGTTCTGCGGAGATGACGAAGTATGCTGCTAATTCTTATTTGGCGACTAGAATCTCCTTTATGAATGAAATTGCTAATCTTTGCGAAAAAGTAGGAGCAGATGTAGATAAGGTACGTATTGGTATGGGTAGTGACGGACGCATCGGTAAGCGTTTCTTGTTCCCAGGCGTAGGTTATGGCGGTAGTTGTTTTCCGAAAGACGTGCAAGCACTAGCAAAAACAGCCGAAGATTTTACTTATGATTTCAAAATTTTGAAGTCCGTTATGAATGTCAACCAAATCCAAAAGACGGTTTTGGTACATAAAATAAAAGAGAAGTTGGGCGTAGACTTGACGGGGAAAACTATCGGTATTTGGGGCTTAGCATTTAAGCCCAATACGGATGATATTCGCGAAGCACCAGCACTTTATATCATACAAGGTTTGCTGGATGCAGGCGCAAAGATCAAAGCTTTCGATCCCGAAGCGATGGAAAATGTGAAAGAGATTTTTGGTGATCGCATCCAATTTGTAGAAGATCAGTACGAAGCCTTAGTAGATGCCGATGCACTGGCGATCATCACCGAATGGAGTGTTTTCCGTACACCTAGTTTTGAGGTGATGAGAAAGTTATTGAAAGAACCGATCATTTTTGATGGTAGAAATCTGTATGACTTAGATCGTATGGATGACCTAGGTTTCTTCTACCAAAGCATCGGTCGCAACATTGTACAAGAAGAAGCACTGGCTGACCAAGCAGCATAAGTCAATGGCACAAGTACAGGTTTACCATAAAGAGTCGCGGCTGCGCTCCTTGCTCAAAGGTTTATCTTGGCGCGTAGTTGCGATGATGGATACCTTTTTAGTCGCGATCATTATTACTTGGGTCGTACTTGGAACGCCTCATCTCGAAGAATCGGGCTGGATTATGCTCATCGAAACCCCGCTAAAACTAGCCATTTATTACGTCCACGAACGAGCATGGCAACTGATTTGGCGCGATCATCAAGTATCTAATAGAGAAATCTTGATGAAAACCATTTCTTGGCGAATTTTTGCGACGACGATGACTTTTGCTATTGCGTACTTCATTTTTAATGGAAAAAGTGGGAGTACAGGAGCGAGTACCAGTGGACAAATGGCGACCGTTGCCCTTGCGATTTCTATTACTGAATTAGTTAGTAAAACAGTACTTTATTTTTTCCACGAAAAGATTTGGCTACGAGTAAAACTAGGACAAGTCAGGAAATTGTACCGACGCATAAAATCTAAACTAACTTGAACATAGACAATAACATACATCCTATTTTTGACCGCTTGCTGCAAAGAGCAGATCGGGAACAACGCTTAAACCAACGGGCTAAAGTGCTGTGGCTTACGGGCTTGTCGGGTTCAGGTAAGAGTACAATTGCTCAGCATTTGGAACGCAAGCTACACAACGAGGGCTTCTTTGCGCAGGTATTGGATGGGGACAATATCCGCTCTGGTATCAATAGTAATCTGGGTTTTAGTTTAGAAGACCGTAAGGAAAATATCCGCCGCATCGCAGAAATTGCTAAGCTCTATCTCCACTCAGGCATCATCACTTTGAATTCTTTTGTGAGTCCGACCAAAGCCATTCGGAACTATGCGCGCGAGATTGTCGGCGAAGCAGATTTTTTAGAAATCTACATCAATACGCCACTTGCGGTCTGCGAATCCAGAGATGTGAAAGGACTCTACAAAAAAGCCCGAAAAGGAGAAATTAAAGGCTTCACAGGTATTGATTCACCTTACGAAGCACCCGAAAACCCAGCTTTTGAAATCAAAACTGCCGATCAAACGATAGAAGAATCAGTCGATCAGCTATACGACTTCATTAAAGCCTCAATTTCTTTAGAACACCAGTGAAAATGCTAATAGTCAACTGCTAAGGAACGTGAAATAATTAAATTTACATTGTTCGGTTTTAGTTGAAAGTGTGTATATCCTATAAAATATACGCTTTCAAGAAAAATCGAACACTAAAAAATGTAAATTTATTATTGAACTCAGACTAATAGCCTAATAGCTAAAAAATACGTTACGAATGACAAATCCTAACGGAACGATAGCCGCCCAACAGAAAATGGCCAGTAAAAGCGCCAGCTACAATGTAGATCATTTGCGGGAGTTAGAGTCGGAATCCATTTTCGTACTACGCGAAGTGGCTGCGCAATTTGAAAATCCAGTCTTGATGTTTTCGGGTGGTAAAGATTCGATTCTGATGACTCATTTGGCGATGAAAGCCTTTTATCCTGCACGTATTCCTTTCCCTTTGCTGCACGTAGATACAGGACACAACTTTCCAGAAGCGATTACTTTTCGCGATGAACTGGTCGCAAGATTGGGTGTGAAATTGATCGTAGGTAGTGTACAGGAATTTATAGATCAGGGCAAATTGGTGGAAGAAAGAGGCTATAATGCTAGCCGCAACAGCTTGCAAATTCCCGTTTTGCTAGAAACATTAGAAAAAGGTAAATACGACGCAGCTTTGGGAGGCGCAAGGAGAGATGAAGAGAAAGCTAGAGCCAAAGAGCGTTTCTTCTCTCATCGCGATGAATTTGGGCAATGGGATCCCAAAAATCAGCGTCCAGAACTATGGAATCTTTTCAACAGCAAAAAGCATTTCGGCGAGCATTTCCGCGTCTTCCCCATCAGCAACTGGACGGAACTGGACGTTTGGCAGTATTTAGCGATGGAAGAAGTGCCACTTCCCAGCGTTTATTACGCCCACCAACGTCGCGTTTTCCGCAGAGATGGTATCTTACTCGCAGAAAACGAGTTCCTCACCCTCCGCCCAGACGAAAAGATCGTCGAAATGAGCGTTCGTTGCCGAACGATGGGCGACATGACTTGCACCGGCGTCTGGGAATCCGATGCCGATACCCTAGAAAAAATCAT